>CAZWQK010000428.1:0-1500 GCA_964635835.1 uncultured Pseudomonadales bacterium | reverse complement strand
ACGCGGTTAAAGGCGCTGCAGACGGCACATACACCATTATTTTCCCGACCCTGCGCAACATCGAGAAGCTGGCCACCTGGTCGACCCCGGAGGCCGCCATTGCAGCAGCCGAGCAAACCACGCCGATCCCCGTGCTGCCCTGGACCGAAAAACGGGACGATGGAAACTATCTGTGTATCCCCGTTGAGGCTGGCTATGCCATCAGCGAAGAAAAGATGCCAGAAAGGAAATAGACGGCTAACCCATTCACCACATAAGTAAGGAAGAGCTATGAACACAGCAGCCCAGGACATGCTTTATGAGGTGGCGGATCACATCGCCACCATCACCTTCAACCGGCCCGATCAGCAGAACACAATATCCCGTGGCATGCTGAGGCGGTTCTGCGAGCTTTTGCTCACCGCAGACGCCGACGAGGATGTGCGCGCCATCATCATCACGGGCACCGGCAAATTCTTCTGCGCTGGCCTGGATTTACGCGGCAGCGATATCACCGACGGCATATCGGATCGCAGCCGCCGGATCTCGCCCACCATCGACTTGCGCAACACGCCGCCGACCATCCTGCACAACATCGACACACCTACCATTGCGGCGCTCAACGGTTCCGCCGCGGGCTACGGCATGGACATGGCTTTAGGTTGCGATATGCGCATTATGGCGGACAGCGCCAAGCTCGCTGCAGCGTTTACGGCCCGGGGAATTGTGCCGGAATCCGGCGGCACCTGGATTTTGCCGCGACTGATTGGCTGGGCAAAGGCCAGTGAAATCATCTTCACGGGTAAAACCTTGAGCGCTACCGAGAGTTTGGAGATGGGTCTGGTGTCTCACGTGGTTAATAACAACGAAGTTGGTACCCAAGCCAAAGAACTGGCCCAGCGCGTGGCGGCCCAGGCACCCATGGCGGTGCAGGCGTCCAAACGCATGATGCGCATGGGCATGGACGAAAATTTCGACAACCACGTGCACCACGTATATCTACAGCTGCAGCCACTGTTTCAGTCTGAGGACTTCAAGGAGGGCATGGCCTCCTTTATGGAGAAGCGCGAAGCGAAATTCAGGGGCCGCTAACAACCACAAGTATGAGCAATCGCGCCGTTCACAGCGCATAAAATAGAGACGACGATGACCGACGCATACATAATTGACGCCGCACGAACCCCCCGAGGTATTGGTAAGGCAGGCAAGGGCGCCCTGTCCGAATTTCACCCTAGCCGTTTACTGGCAAAAGTGTTCGAGGGCATTGGTGAACGCAACCACCTGAATACCGCCGAAATTGACGATGTCGTTGTTGGCTGTAGTTCTCAGGTGGGCAAGCAAGGTTCCTGTGTTGGACGCATGGCCGCATTAGACGCAGGCTGGGACACGTCCGCCTCCGCCGTTACCTTAGACCGTTTTTGTGGCTCTGGTATCACTTCAGTAAATCTTGCGGCGGCCAACATCATGAGCGGCATGGACGATCTCTGCGTCGCCGGCGGCGTTGAAATGATGTCCTATGCC
>CAZWQK010000427.1:0-1531 GCA_964635835.1 uncultured Pseudomonadales bacterium | reverse complement strand
CCGAACCACGGCGTCGCAGGGGACATCCAGCCGAGCCACGTTTTCCAACCAGCAGCTAGAGGCAGCCATTGCGGCGGCCCATGAGCAAGTCCTGGCTGCCAGCGCCGCCAAAGAGATGAAGGCGCAAATGGGCAGCACGGTGGTGATTTGGTCCGCCGCGAATGGTCAGTGGACTGCGGCCCATGTGGGCGATTCAAGGCTTTATCGTTGGTATGCCCAAGAGCTTGAGCAACTCACGGTGGATCACAGTCTTGCCCAGCGCATGCGAGAGCGAGGCGAGGTTGAGTCCGGCGTCGACGCGGAGGCGCATTACGGACACGTTCTGACTCAGGGTTTGGGTTTGCGTCAGCCCATTGAACCGGGTTTTTGTGGTGACGGCCTCACCGCTGGCGAACGATTCTTACTGTGCAGTGACGGTCTGAGCGACATGGTGACTCAAGAAAAAATGTCTCAAGCCTTGGCGGCAGATGACCTTGAGGATGCCGCAGATCAGCTGCTGGGTTTTGCTTTGGACATGGGTGGCAGAGACAACATTAGCCTGATTTTGATTGAGCCATAGCGAACCCTATACTACCGCCCCGAGCCGCAGGGCAGACGACAAGCGGCAGCACTGATCGAGGAATAGCGTTGAACAGACAGCAGCGAATAGAAACAGCATTGGCCACGGGTTTGGAGCTTCAGCATTTGCAGGTGCTGGACGAAAGCCACGGCCACAATGTACCGGATGGCGCTGAAAGCCACTTCAAGGTGGTGGCGGTGAGTGAAGCCTTCGCCGGCGCGCGAGCCGTGCAGCGGCATCGAATGATTAATGAACTGTTGGCAGCCGAATTCGCCGGGGGCATGCATGCCCTGGCCATTCACGTTTACACGGCCGAAGAATGGCAAAACCGTTTTCAACAGGCGCCCATGTCGCCGCCCTGTGCAGGAGGTGAGAGTTCAGGAGGTGAGAGTTCAGGAGGTGAGAGTTCAGTAGGTGAAAGCTCGGCTGCAGAAGAATCCGCGTCCACACCAGACCAGCAATCCAACCCGGGAGCGGAGCAGGGGTAATGCGTCGAGTTCTTGCCTTTTATCAGTTTGTTTCGCTAACGGATCCAGAAGCACAGCGACAGCGCCTCCAAGCTTTGGGCGACCAGCTAAGTTTACGAGGCACCATCTTGGTCGCAGAGGAGGGGGTTAACGGCACCGTAGTCGGGGATACCCAGGCACTGGCGCAACTGTCCGATTTTCTCACCAGGCAATATGGGGTTAAGTCCCAGAAGTGGTCGGATCTGGCACCGGGAAACAGCGGTTTTCATCGTTTCAAGGTACGGGTAAAGCCCGAGATCGTAAGCTTTGGCGTCGATGATTTGGACATGAGTGAAACTGGCGAGCACGTGGATGCCAGCACATGGAACGCTCTCATCGCTGACCCGGAGGTGATGGTCATTGATACCCGCAATGATTACGAGATCGACATTGGCACCTTCGAACGAGCAATCTCACCCCACACCGAGAGCTTTCGGCAGTTCCCAGACTGGGTGTCGGAAAATCT
>CAZWQK010000426.1:0-1545 GCA_964635835.1 uncultured Pseudomonadales bacterium | reverse complement strand
GGTAGCTTCTACTTCCTGTAGCTCGATGTCTGAAACCGTGCCAGCAGCGTGTCCCCCCACCGCTTCGAATACCGATACGATATCCCGGCGTTGTTCGCCGGGTAAAATGGTGCCGCCATAGACGAAAACACTGGGGCGATTCATGCGTGCGATCGCAATGCCGCAGGCAGGCATGTTCTTGTCGCAGCCGCCGATGGCGACAAAGCCGTCGAAGCCCTGAGCCCCAACCACGGTTTCGATAGAGTCTGCGATTACCTCACGGGATACCAGGGAGTAGCGCATACCCGGTGTGCCCATGGATATGCCGTCTGAAACCGTAATGGTGTTGAACAATACTGATTTTGCACCGGCTTCGTCGGCACCCATGGCGGCAGCCTCTGCCAGCTCGTTAATGTGCATATTGCATGGGGTCACCATGCTCCAGGTGGACGCGATGCCAATTTGCGGTTTGCTGAAGTCTTCTTTCTTGAAGCCAGTGGGGTACAGCATAGCGCGGCTTGGCGCTTGTTCTACGCCATCGACAACCTGACTGCTATAGGGCCGTTCGTTCGCCATTAGGTATTCCTGCTAAAGGTTAAGGGGCTTTTGCAGCACAGCCGAACCGCGCTGCCAGTTGTACAAAGATTGTTTACTGCTGGGCAGCGATTCTACGTCGGCTGGTGTGAAGCCATGACTAACAAACCATTCCTGAGTTTGGGTTGTTAGTACAAATAAACTTTTCGCGCCTTGGGCTGACGCTGCTCGCTCTGCCGCCTCTAATAACGCGCTGCCAATGCCCATATCACTGTATTGATGGCGGTAATTTTCATGCACCGCAACACAGGCTAGCTCCGCGGCGTCAGCAAAGGCATATACCGCGCAGCAGCCCACCACAACACCATCCAGTTCAGCGATAAAGAACTGCGCGATTTCCTGCTCCAGCTGGGTACGGGAGCGCGGTACCAGCACGCCGTCTTCTTCAAGGGGACGAATGATTTCTACAATGTCCGCTACGTCGTCAAGCTGTGCCTGACGAATTAAGTCCTCGTCGTGACGAGATACTTGGGTGCCAATACCGTCGGCGGTAAACAGTTCTTGCAGCAAGGCTCCGTCGTCAGCAAAAGCAACAAGATGACCGCGCTCTACGCCTTGAGTATTTGCGGCAATTAAGGCCTGACAGCGTGCTGTGGTAGTAGGGTCTAAATCAGCACAAAGCCCGTTCAGCCGCTCTGGTGTAATGCGGCTGATCCGTTGTTTCCCAGCATCGGTGATTTGACCAGGGTCGTTAAAGACAATGAGCTTGTCTGCTTTGAGCGCCACAGCCAACTCTGTGGCCAATTCTTCGGCGGCGAGATTGAACGCCTGTCCGGACGTAGAAAAACCAACCGGCGACTGTAAAACAATCGCTTGGGTATCCAATAGTTTTGCCATGGCGTCGACGTTAGCGCTGCGCAAGCGGCCAGTGCACTGGTGATCGATGCCATTCACGATGCCTATCGGTTGAGCCGCGATAAAGTTGCCCGAGACGATATTGACCTCAACATTGTGCAGCGGCGTGTTCGGTAA
>CAZWQK010000425.1:0-1552 GCA_964635835.1 uncultured Pseudomonadales bacterium | reverse complement strand
CAGCAGCTCGTCCTTGCTTACTTTGCTACCAAACTGTTCAAAGGCCTCACTGAACAAAGATACTTCCAGGCGTGCGGTTCGATCATCCAGCACCAAAAAACCCATGGAAGTGCCGCGCTTGGTTTTCATCACTCGCTGGCTAACCACCATTCCCGTAACCCACTGGCTTTGCTTTCCCGTTCTCAGATCTTTGATGGGCGTGCGACAAAACTGGCGGATCTCGGCCTCAAAATCATCGATGGGGTGCCCGGTCAAAAATAGGCCTAGCGTTTCTTTTTCACCCTGCAGGCGCTGCATGGCAGTCAGCGGCTGCACCGCAGCCACCGGGCTGCCTGCAGCAGGCTCCGGCTCGGCTATGCCACCGAACAAGTCGGTAATGCCTACTTCGGCATCCCGAGCCACTTGCTCAGCACCCTGAATGGCCATAGGCATCTGTGCGAGCAGGCGGGCACGGGTCTCGTTTAAGCCCTCGTCCGCCAGCGCAAAGTCGTCCATTGCGCCGGCATTAATCAGGGCCTCGAGCACCCGCTTGTTGACCTTTTTCGCGTCCAGGCGCTGACAGAAATCCGCCAGATCGGTGAATTCTCCTGCGGCTCGCGCGGTCACAATGGCGTCCACCGGGCCCTCGCCCACGCCGCGCACCGCGCCAAGACCGTAAATCACGGCACCGTCTTGGGCGCAGAAACGAAATTCGCTCTTGTTTATCGACGGCGGCAACAGCGACAGCTGCATGCGCCGCACTTCTTCCACCAGCACCACTACTCGGTCGATGTTCTGCATGTCCGCTGAGAGGTTGGCGGCCATAAACTCTGCCGGATAATGGGTTTTTAGCCAGGCTGTCTGAAAACTCAGCAGCGCATAGGTGGCCGAGTGCGATTTGTTAAAGGCATAACCGGCAAATTTCTCCATGAGGTCGAAGATCTCATTCGCCAGTTGAGCCGATACCTGGTTTTGCGCGGTCCCCTCCAAAAACTGCTGGCGCACCTTAGCCATTTCCTCGGCTTTCTTCTTACCCATGGCGCGCCGCAGCAAGTCTGCTTGCCCCAGACTGAAGCCCGCCAGCACCTGGGCAATTTGCATCACCTGTTCCTGATACAGCACCACGCCGTAAGTGCCCTGCAACACCGTTTCCAGAGATGGGTGCGGGAAACTGACCGGCTCCTTGCGGTGCTTGCGATTAATGTAGTCGTCTACAGCCCCGGATTGCAGAGGTCCAGGTCGAAATAGTGCCACTAACGCTATGATATCGTTGATGTTATCGGGCAGCAGCCGGCGAATCAGATCCTTCATACCACGGCTTTCTAGCTGAAAAATACCCGTGGTCTCAGCCCGGCGCATAAGCTCAAAGGTGGCCTTGTCTCCCAGCGGCAGGGCCTCAATGCGTAACCGCTCCTCGTCTGCCCCGCGCTGGGCGTTAATGCTTTTCACCGCCCAGTCAATGATGGTGAGGGTCTTCAGGCCCAAGAAATCGAATTTAACCAGCCCAGCCCGTTCAACGTCGTCCTTGTCGTACTGCGACACCAAACCCGAGCCCGCTTCTTCTGTGTACAGC
>CAZWQK010000424.1:0-1557 GCA_964635835.1 uncultured Pseudomonadales bacterium | reverse complement strand
TATTAGTAGATATGCAAGAATTTCGGGTCGGTTTTTTGGAAACTGCTGTGCCCCGTGTTGGCAGCTATTTGGGCGCAGATTTTTGGGGAGCGGTGGTCGCAAGCCCGCCGAGTCTCAATCAACAACTGGTTAACAGGCTTCCGCCGCAATTGTTCCAGTAGCGGCGGAAGTCATATCACCGAGAGATTCGCTGAGATAATGACCAGACTATGAACGTAGTCCGTGGGCTTATTTTTTTAAAGACCGGCTAATTGCTTTAGTATCGGCGCGAATGACTTGGTTTTTCGAAAACGCCCAGACTCAAAAGTAGATATGTATGAGCGTAGTTGAGCAGTTCGCTCATGATCTGGTTGCGTTAGCAAGGAAGGAACGGCCGACTTAAAAGAACGGTTCAGCTGCCCTAGATTTTTTGGTGCAGAGTTACTCGATTTGTAACGGTGAAATGTAAAATCCCTGAATAATCCGGGAATTTACTGGCCTTGAAAATCTACACTTGTAAGCTGATTTACGAGGTTTGAGCTGTTGCATCAACAGGGGAGTGCAGGGGTATGTCGGAAGTACTGAAAGGCGTGCGGGTTGTGGATCTAACCCGCGGTCCAGCCGGTGGCTTAGCAACCATGATCATGGCTGATTTCGGCGCTGAGGTCTTAGTCATTGATGAGCCTGAACCTCACGCCCTTGACCAACTCGCCTCTGCCCCGATGTGGCGCCGGGGCAAGCGCAATCTGACCCTGGATACCAAGGATGCCAGCCAGCGCCAAAGATTAGAGGAACTTCTCGCCGGGGCAGACGTTTGTCTGGTGAACTGGCGCTCCCAGTCGCTGCAGGCGCAAACCCTGGACTTTGACAGCGTGCACGCGCGCCACCCCCATTTAATCTATTGCCACATTTCCGGCTTCGGCAGTTATGGTCCCAAGGCAAATTACCCGGGGTATGAACATCTAGCTGCGGCGGCCTCAGGGCGTATGCAGGCGTTTGCTGGCATCTGCGATAGAGCTGGCCCGGTTTATTCAGCGCTTCAGGTGGGTACCCATGCGACGGCTCAGTCCGCACTGTCCGGCATTCTGGCCGCGCTGCTCGCTCGTGGTGCGACGGGGGCGGGTCAGTTGGTAGAGACAAGCATGCTGCAAGGCATGCTGCCCTACGAACAAGGGGCAATGATCGGGCGGCAGTTTCCCGACCGGTTTGGCGCGATGTATCCAGACGCCCCGGCTAATGAGCCGCCCATGCCAACCCTTCATTACCATCCTGCACAGGCCGGCGATGGCCGTTGGCTGCAGTTCGGCAACCTGCTGCCCCATCTATTTGACAATTTTCTTATGGTGACTGATTTAATCGACATCATTGCTGACCCAGATTTTGAACCTACCCAATTGGCTCTGCCGCCGGAAAAAAAAGAGATTTTCCGTGACCGTATGCTCCGGCAGCTGCAGACGCGTCCGGCTGGAGATTGGATGAATGACTGCATCGCCAACGGCAGCGTCGTCGCCACGACTTATCAGACCACCCAAGATGCGCTTCGAGACCCCGACATCGTCGCTAACGGCCATGCCATGG
>CAZWQK010000423.1:0-1587 GCA_964635835.1 uncultured Pseudomonadales bacterium | reverse complement strand
TAAAGCCCGACCTACGAGCCCGACCTACGAGCCCGACCTACGAGCCCGACCTACGGCAATCGTCACAATCCATGCATCGTTGCCGGTGTTGTAGCAAAATAGCGCCACCATGCCGCAACTCATACGTCCCATACTGCTGTCCAGCCGAAACCACGGCGTGGAGATTTTGCCTGCAGACGCTGCCTGTCAGTCTTGTCTGACACCTTGTCGGCCAGTGACTCCGCCGCCGGATAACCCAGTGCCTGCTGAACTTTCCCTGTCCGCCGGGCTGCTCAATCGCCTGGCGCTGGTTTTGTTTGGTTTGCCGCTGCTGCTGCTGGGCTCGGTGATCGCGGCTGTTGATGGGATTGCCAATCAGCCTCTGGTGCCCCTGGCCGTGTTTGCCGGCGGGGCGGTTGCACTGGCTCTGGGCGCCCGGCTTGCCAAAGGCTATGTTCCTCTGGTGATGAACTCACTACAGCGGTCAGGATGCAGGATTGACCACTTTTCAGAGCGTTAGTCCTGCCGCAAAAATCTATACGAAGTGTTTCATTGGGTAACTGCCGCTTGAAAGCCTGCCAGCACATACCCAATATCCGCTTAGGCCAACGGCCCCACTAAGTCTTGTAAATACGTTTTCTGAAAAAGGAGCCTGCGATGCGCCTACGGATCTTCACCCCCCAGCCTAATTTTTCCGCGTTGTTCGCAGAGTCTCTCTTGGGACGTCGATCCTGGCTTGCCGGCGTGTTGGCGTTACTGCTGCTGACCAGCGGCTTGGCCCGTGCAGAGCTGCCCGACTTTACCGAACTGGTGAAGGCCAATGAAGGCGCCGTGGTCAATATCAGCACCGTGGGTGAGGCGCAGTCCCGTCGCTCCGACACGCCCAACGATCCCCGGCTGGAAGAGTTTTATCGGTTCTTCGGCCCCCCCAATCAGCGCGGTCCCGGCAACGGTCGCCCTGCCAACCCAAGACGATCCTTGGGCAGCGGCTTCATTATCGAAGAGGACGGCTACATTCTCACCAACCATCATGTGGTGGATGGTGCGGCGGAAATTATGGTGCGCATGAGCGACCGCAGCGAGTACGAGGCTGAGCTAATTGGCAGCGACCAGCGCTCGGATCTGGCGCTGCTGAAGATTGATACTGATAACGATCTGCCGGTTTTGAAGATGGGCAACTTCGACGACGTAGAAGTAGGGCAGTGGGTGCTGGCCATCGGCTCACCTTTCGGGTTCGATTACTCGGTCACCGCGGGCATTGTCAGCGCCAAGGGGCGCAGCCTGGCCACCCGCCAAACCGGGGACTATGTGCCTTTCATCCAGACCGATGTGGCCATCAATCCCGGCAACTCCGGCGGGCCGCTGTTCAATTTGGACGGCGAGGTTATTGGCATTAACGCGCAAATTTATTCGAACTCAGGCGGTTTTATGGGCGTGAGCTTTGCTATTCCCATTGACATCGCCATGGGCGTAGTCGCCCAGCTGAAGGAAAACGGTCGTGTGGCTCGGGGTTGGCTTGGGGTGGAGATAATGGAGCTGACTAAGGATCTGGCCGAAGGGTTTGGTCTGGACCGTCCCCAAGGCGCGCTGATTTCCCGGGTGATGGAG
>CAZWQK010000422.1:814-1590 GCA_964635835.1 uncultured Pseudomonadales bacterium | reverse complement strand
TTTCCAGCATATCTTCTGGGTAACCGGTCTTGTCACCAACGATGCGGAGTAAGGCAGTCTTTAATTCGCCAGCATCTGTATTTGCCGACGAGGATTGTTGACCGGCAGAGGAGTCGATGACCGTCGCGGGAGTCGACGGCTTGGCCACTGGCTGAGCAGGTGCTGGCGCAACAGGGGCCATAACAGGTGGAGTCGCAGCCTGCGGCATCGGAGCCTGCGGCGGCATGAACTGCGGAACCGGCATCGCGGGCGGCACATAGGATTGGACCTGTTGCTGCGGCAAAGACGCAGACGGAGGTACAGGAGCGGACAACTGTGGAGCTTGAACCGTCGGTGCGGGTATATGTCCCGACGCCAGAAGGTTCACTTGGTTTCACAACAACATGCCTAAGTTCTCTTGCGCTAGCCGTTGGCTCTCGATGAACTTCTGATGCGTTTCCGCATTCTGCCGCTGTAATTCTTGAAGAGCTCTTACAGTTTCCTGAGTCCACTGGAACGACTCTGGTGATGGCTTCTGTGGTTGATTTCCGTTCAACGTTCTCTCTCCTTGCTGCGTATGCTTTCCAAAGCTCGCGCTTCGGTTTTGGATAGGTTTTTGATGGCTAGCCGGCCTAATCGGCGCTTGCGAAACAGGCGTATTTCGGTCAACCACAGCTGGCTTTCGAGCCGGTGTCGGGTCAACGCTGAGTTTTGTTGAGGTACTCTTGGCTGCGGATCGCGCCGCAATCGCCGGCTTTTTTACTGCGCTTTGCTTCTTTTTCGGAGCGCGATAATTA
>CAZWQK010000422.1:0-804 GCA_964635835.1 uncultured Pseudomonadales bacterium | reverse complement strand
CGTCGATGGGCACCGTAAATTTGGGTTTCTTTCCTTCGAGAACACCCGTGTCGCTTTGATCATCCCAATTCGACAAATCCACTTCATGCCCAGCGCAGGCGAGTAGTCCAAGGGCTTGCGCGAAGGAATGAATCGATGCGTGATCGCCGAAGCGAATCTTATTTTCTGTAGCTATCGTCAACACGTCACCGCGATTTTGTTCTTTCGCTATGGCTTCGATCATACCCGTCAGAACGGACCCGGGTCCAACTTCCACAAAAGTCGTAACGCCATCTTGCAAACACTTCAGAACCGAATCTCGAAACTTCACGGGCTCGGTGATCTGCGAAACGAGCAATGACTTGATCTCTTCCGGTTCGGTCGGATAAATCGTCGCGGTCGCGTTCGCAATGACATCTTTATTTGGTTTGCTCAGCTCAACGTCCGCCAATCCTTCGCCAAAGGCTTGGGCTGAGGACTGCAACGCAGGCGTGTGAAAGGCAGCGCCAACCGGAAGAACCGTCGACTTGACGCCTTCCTTTGCTAGTGCTGCAACGGCCGCCTCGATATCTGGCTTCGCCCCGGAAATGACCTGTTGGTTTTCCGTATTGTCGTTGGCAACGATCACGTTCAATTGATGGGTGTGAATAAATTCTTTGAGAAAGTTCGCTTTCGCAAACACGGCTGCCATGCTGCCCGGCACCCCATTTTTATCTCGCGCCGCCTGGTACAGCTCCTGACCGCGAAGAAACGCCAAGTTCAAAAACAAAACCTGTCGTTGTTCTTGTCTTTCCTCGCTTCCGATATCCTTCGGGAGACTTCCCC
>CAZWQK010000421.1:0-1591 GCA_964635835.1 uncultured Pseudomonadales bacterium | reverse complement strand
TAGTGCTCCCCTCGATGCCGATCGCCCTGGCGTCGTGGGTGGCCGAGCACGTGGGCCAGGTGTGGCCGCTCTTCGCCCCCGCCATCGGAGCGCTCGGCGCGTTCATCGCCGGCAGCAACACGGTGAGCAACCTCATGTTCGCCTTGTTCCAGCATGGTGTCATAAGCGACCTTTGTGACTAGGTAAGTGCCTCGCAAGTGGACATCGAGAACGATATCCCACATGTCGTCGTCCATATTTTTAAACGATTTATCACGCAGAATGCCCGCGTTAGCGATCAAGATATCGATCTTGCCATAGGTATCGACAGCGCACTGAACCATGCTTTCTGCGTCGTCGCGGCTTGTTACGGAGCCATAGTGTGCAGTCGCTTCACCGCCTGCGGCCTTGATCTCGTCAACTACACCATCGGCCATAGAGCTGCTGGCACCGGTGCCATCTCTGGAGCCGCCCAAGTCGTTGACGATAACTTTCGCGCCTTCATGCGCCAGCAACATAGCGTGCGCCCGCCCAAGTCCGCCTCCTGCGCCTGTTACCAGTGCGACTTTTCCATCTAACATCCCCATAGGACTCTCCTCTATTTGATACTGGATCTCTAACCCACCGCAAAAAACGGCAAACCGAAAGCTTAGCATCTTGCTGGGACGCTCGACATGTACCCTTAAATGGGTAGAACTGATGGTTAAGCTTGTGTCACATTGGTAACCGAGCTTGGGTTTATACGGGGAGGTTAGATTGGATCAGTTATTGGATTTTTCAGGTAAGGTCGCCTTGGTAACAGGCGGCAGTCGTGGCCTAGGGCAGGAGATGGCGTTGGCGCTGGCGGCCCGGGGTGCCGATGTGGTTGTAACCAGCCGTAAGGCGGATGCCTGCGAGGAAGTAGCGAACAAGATATCAGCAATGGGCCGCCAGGCTCTGGCCTATGGCTGTCATGTCGGGCAATGGGATGCACTCGATGGATTAGTCGAGGCGGCCTATGAGCGATTTGGCAAGGTCGATATTTTGATTAATAACGCCGGCATGTCGCCGCTATACGACAAACTTTCAGACGTCAGTGAGGCGCTTTTTGATAAAGTTGTGGGCGTCAACCTCAAGGGACCTTTTCGACTCATGGCGCTGGTTGGCGAACGCATGGCGGCCGGGGCTGGCGGTTCCATAATTAATATCAGCAGCACCGCATCGTTAAATCCTTCACCCAATTCAGAGCCTTATGGAGCCGCGAAAGCCGGACCCAATGCGTTGACGCGTTCCTATGCGTTTGCCCTAGGACCATCTGTGCGGGTCAACTGCATCGCTGCCGGACCATTCTTGACGGATATCTCGAAAGCGTGGGATATGGAGATCTTTGCCGCGAATGCCAAGAAGAATTTGGCATTAGGGCGGGGTGGCCAACCGGAAGAAATTGTTGGTGCGGCATTGTATCTGGCCAGCGACGCAGCGAGCTTTACCTCTGGCACAGTCATTCGCGTTGACGGTGGGACGCCTTAGCGGCAGCAACTAGAGGCTGCGTTGAGTGTTGATAGCGCGGACCACCTGGTCCGCAAAATCGCGCCCATAGATCTCGCAAAGAGTGCCAAGACCGCCGGGATTA
>CAZWQK010000420.1:0-1646 GCA_964635835.1 uncultured Pseudomonadales bacterium | reverse complement strand
TGGGCTTTGTTAAACCGGTGGACTTCGTCCACAAAGAGCACGGTGCGCTGCCCTTGGGCAAGATGCAGCTTAGCCTGGGCTACCGCCTCACGGATTTCTTTCACCCCGGCCAATACCGCGGACAAGCTTATCCACTGGCAGCCAGCATTATCCGCCAATAATCGCGCCAAGGTGGTTTTGCCGGTGCCTGGTGGACCCCACAACAGCATGGAATGAATTTGCCCCCGGACTGCAAGGCCGCCAAGGGGTTTATCCGTTGCGAGCAAATGCCTTTGACCTACGTATTCGTCCAGCTGCTGCGGACGCAGCCGGTCGGCTAAGGGCCTGGGGTCAAACCCAATATCTGAATCCTGTGAGAACAAGTCAGCCATCGATCACGTCGGTACCCTCAGGTACCGCAAGCCGGAATCGGCTGGGCGACAAGGGTCGGTTCACGGCGACATTGGTAAAACTGAGCAGCGTTTGTTGATCCTGCCAGTCGTATATCGCTATTTGGTTAAGTACGCCCCTGACTAAGACAATATCCACAGCCTGGAACAACGACGAGCCATTGCTAGGCGACAAGCGGTAGGTAGTGGTGTCACCTCGAATTTGGCTGGACACACGGTAGTCGCCATTCGCCAGCAGCTCAGGCCGCATTAGCAAATCTGCTGGCATGGGATCCATGCTGGCCGATCGTGATCGAATGGTCAGCTGGGCCAGATCTTCGTCGTAAATCTGCAGCTGGCTTTCATCAATCAACAGCGTTTGCGGGAATGGCTCCACAATGCGCCAAACTAATAGTGGCGGTGCCATCGCGAAATTGCCCTGGCTCTCCTCCAGCAGTTCGCCGTTAGCGTAAATCCGCTGTACTAACGTGGCTTCCAGGGTTTCAAGGCCCTGCAGCCACTGAATCAGGCTCGAGTCTGATTCCTGATACGCCGCAGGATTATTGTGAACCGCGGTTGGTTGGCCAGAAATTTCTTTGGCAAATTCGTTACGAACCTCTTCCACAGGTTCCTGGCCCCCCTCCTGAACCTGCTCCCCGAGATTTTGCCCAGGCTCCGGGCGCTCGCCGTCGTTGCTTTGAGCACATAGTGAACCCGCCGGCAGCACACTGCTGCTGAGCATCAACGCCGCCAATGCCCACCCGCCGAGACTAGGCATTGCGATCTGGCACCAGTACTTCTCGGCTGCCGTTGGTGTTCATGGTTGAGACCACGCCAGCGGCTTCCATCGCTTCGATCAATCTGGCGGCTCGGTTGTAGCCAATGCGCAGCTTGCGCTGTACAGCAGATATGGATGCCCGACGCGACTCCAAAACGAAAGCCACCGCCTCGTCGTAGAGTTCGTCAGCTTGCTCCGTATCGTCGTCCGAATCGAGCTTCACGAAGGCCTCGCCTTCGGTCTGGCCGGTCAGGATGTCCTCTAAATAATCCGGTTCGCCGCGCTGCTTCCAGTCTTCAACCACCCGATGCACTTCATCGTCGGACACAAAGGCCCCGTGCACCCGTTGAGGTAGTGCCGTGCCGGGAGGCAGATACAGCATGTCGCCGTGGCCCAGCAGTTGTTCTGCGCCGCCTTGATCCAAAATGGTACGGGAATCGATGCGAGAGGAGACTTGAAAGCTAATACGGGACGGAATGTTGGCTTTGATTAGGCCGGTA
>CAZWQK010000419.1:0-1655 GCA_964635835.1 uncultured Pseudomonadales bacterium | reverse complement strand
TACGGTATTTCGCGATGCTGAGTTCTCCAGCGATATGAATTCGCGAGCGGTAAAGCGCATAGAGGAGGTTGGCTTGCTGCGAGCGGTGCAGTTTGCCGAAGACGCAAGCCCGTTAGCGCACCCGGTGCGGCCCAGCAGCTACATGGAAATCTCGAATTTTTATACCACCACCATCTATGAAAAGGGCGCGGAAGTGGTGCGGATGTATCACACGCTGCTGGGCGCTGAAGCGTTTCGGCGCGGCACCGACCTGTATTTCGATCGTCACGATGGCACCGCAGCCACCACTGATGATTTTGCCCAAGCCATGGCAGACGCGGGCAACATTGATCTGAGTCAATTTAAGCGCTGGTACGAGCAGCCTGGAACGCCGCGAGTGCAGGTACAGGAAACTTATAGCGACGACACGCTAACGCTGGAAATTGCCCAAGCCCCGGCAGAGCTACCGAACCAAGAGCACCAGTTGCCTTTTCACATGCCGATTCTGCTGGGGTTGCTGGACAGTGACGGTCAGCCGTTGGATCTGGATCCGGCACACCTGCACAGCAGTGCTGAACTGGACATTCGCGATGATGCTCGAACACTGTTGGTTGGGGCCAAGGATGAGGTGACATCGGTCAGTATCAGCGGTCTTGGGGCCAAGCCTGTGGTGAGTTTTTTACGCGGATTCTCGGCGCCAGTGAAAGTGACCCATGAGCGAGATCCCAGGGAACTGGCTTTTATCGTACAGCACGATTCGGATGGCTTCGTGCGCTGGGACGCCATGCAAACCCTGTGGATGCAGCATTTTGACAGCGCTGTGGAAGCAGCAGTGGATCCGGTGTCGATTCTCGGCCAGCTGGCAGACCAGGCTTTGGCAAGCAGCTCGCCGGAAGAGCAGCTTTTGGCAGCGACCATGCTAGCGGTGCCGAATGAGAACTATTTGTTTGAGCAGCTTCGAGGCTTTGATGTGGATGCGCTGCTCGATGCTCGTGATCGAGCCCTCACTGACGCTGCCACAGCCCATGGTGATCGTTGGGGGGCCTTGGTTGAGCGCTACAACAGTCAAGGCGAGTATCAGGCCGATGCAGCGGGTATTGCGCGACGGGCACTCGGTAACCTAGCATTTTCCTATCTGTGCCGAACGCTATCTGGCATGGCACTGGAGCAAACCCTGCAGCAACGATATGACCAAGCCGACAATCTTACTGATCGGCGCACGGTGTTGGGCATTGTCTGTCGGCACGAAGGTGTGAGCCCAGACTATCGAAAGAGCCTGCTCGAGGACTTTTACCAGCGTTGGCAAGAGTATGCTTTGGTGATTGATCTGTGGTTTAACCTGCAGGCGCAAAGCCCATTAACGACGATTGAAGGGCTTAAGGCGTTGGAATCCCACCCAAATTTTGACGTAAAAAATCCGAATAGAGTCCGGTCTTTGTACGCTGCTTTTGGCATGCTGAATAACCGGCGTTTTCACGCCCTGGATGGCTCTGGCTACCAGTTTCTCAGTGACGCCATTATGCAGCTTGATGCGTTGAATCCCCAAATCGCCTCGCGGCTTACCATGCCGCTGACTCGCATGGGTCGCTACGATGCAGATAGACAAAAGCTCATGCGAGCACAACTTAATACCATGTCCGAAAGTCCGGACCTCTCTAAGGACCTATACGAAATTG
>CAZWQK010000418.1:0-1656 GCA_964635835.1 uncultured Pseudomonadales bacterium | reverse complement strand
GACGCTTTGGACACTAAGACGTTAACGGCCCAGCTGGCCCAGGCCGTTGACCTGCCAATTGTTGCCGCTGGTGGCCTCATGACTGGTAGCGATATCGCCGGGGTGCTTGAAGCCGGTGCCTGTGCGGCCCAGCTGGGCACTGCTTTCCTGACCTGCCCGGAAGCGGGAACTCCTGATCTGCATCGCCAATTCATGCTGCAGGCGAAAAACCGTGAAACGGGTTTTACCCAGGCATTTTCCGGGCGGCCGGCAAGAGGTATTCACAATACGTTTATGCGGGAGATGGAAAACAAGCCGCGGTTGCCCTTTCCGCTACAAAATACGCTCACCGGTGGACTCAGGCGCTGGGCAAGCGACACCGGCAATTTCGAATATCAAAGTGTTTGGGCAGGTACCGGTCTGACGAAACTCAGATCAATGCCAGCCAGTAGGCTGGTAGCGCTGCTAATGCAGGAATGCAGCGCTGGAGCGATAAAAGGGGTCGGATGAATTAATCTGACGTTTCTGCCTCGTCGGAAGGCTCGTCATCGGAATCGCCGGCCAAGAACTGCAGCGGCGTCAGTGGGTGATCCAGCATCAGGGCTTCTGTAATTTCCTGAGCAAGGGTTTCTGAGATCTCAAGTACGGCTGCAGGTGTGATAATACTTTGCTGATATTTCGAACCCAGGGCAAAAAACTGATCGCAATAGCTTTGGGGTAAGTAAACCCAAACTGCCCCACCGACGGTTTTGACCTCGCGGTAGCACGGCGCTTTGGGTTTTTCCGGCGCGGAACCACCATGTGCTTTTGCTGCCTCGGCGGCGTCAATAAAGGCTTCCGTGCGTTTTGCACCATCAATGAAAGTCATGTCGATAAAGGCGGATGTTCGATTACCCAAAACAGAGCGCAGCTTACGAGTTTCTCGCGAATCCGATGGCAAGTTAGCTGCGCTTTCGTAAAACGCTTTAGCCTTCTGCCGCTCTTTGGATTGCTTCATTCCTTTGAAAATGCCCATAGTCTTTTTCTCCGCACCAGGTCTTGGGAGGATATCACCCAAGCATGCTGCCTATGTCATTAAGAGCCGAAGTTTACCGGCGGTTTCGGAGATGATCTGGCTAACTCGCGACTCGCTAACGTCCAAAATAGCGCCAATCTCTTTCAAATTCATTTCCTCTTGGTAGTACAGCGCCAAGACCATACGCGAACGTTCCGGTAGTTGTTCAATGGCATCGGCCAGCTGCTCAATTACCTGCTCTCGTTCCAGGGTCTGGTCAGGGCCAGACTCCAGTTCACTGGACTCTTCCAGATTTACTGGCATGGCGTCAGAGCTCACCACGTCAACCCCTTCAGCGATCAGCCGTTCTTTTTCGTAGGTAGCGATATCTTTGCCCAGATAGTCCGCTACCTCGGCACTTTTGGGTGCCCGGCCATGCGCTTTGCCGAGCGCGGCGATGGCCTGATCCTGCTCCCGTTTAATGGTAATCGCCGATCGCGTGGAGTAAGAGATGCGACGCACCTCGTCGAGCATTGCTCCGCGAATCCGCGTTTTGGCGAACACCTCAAAGTCGATGCCGCGCGAGGGCTCAAAGGCGCGCTGAGCGTGAATCAGCCCCTCCATGCCGGCTTGAATCAGGTCATCCTTCTCCTCTTAGTGCAAATAGAGGGCTATGGTTTGGA
>CAZWQK010000417.1:0-1660 GCA_964635835.1 uncultured Pseudomonadales bacterium | reverse complement strand
AAGAGGCGGGTGTGGTGTACATCCCCGCTCAGGATAATCCGCTGATTTACGGTCTGAGCGAAGACTGGAAGCAGTCGGGTATCTATAAGCGCAATCCCGGCGGCTGGAACACCGGCCTGGAGTTCGGTCGTATTACCCAGCTGGTTGTCGACAACATTGCCGATCAACCCACGCCCAAAGGCTATTTAAAGGCGTTCGACCCGCTCACCGGTGAAGACAAGTGGGTTGTGGAAATTCCTCACTACTGGAATGGCGGCGTGCTCTCCTCGGCTGGCGGACTGGTATTCCAGGGCGACGCTTTGGGAATGCTAACGGCCTACGATAAAGACACGGGCGACGCGCTTTGGCAGTTCAACACTTATACGTCGATGCTGGCGCCGCCAATTACTTTTGAGATCGATGGGGTGCAGTACCTGTCCGTTTTGACTGGAACCGGCGGAGGTGATCTGTTTGGCGGGGAGCCGCTGCCACCGGTAGCCGAGCACGCTTCTCTGACCTACAACAACTATGGGCGACTACTGGTGTTCAAAGTGGGTGGGGCCGGAGAGTTGCCCGTGCCATCGGTGCGAGATCGCAGCATTCCAGTACAGGCCAATCTCACTGCGTCCAGCGATCAAATCGCTGCAGGTGAGCGCCATTACAACAATTATTGCGCGGTGTGCCACGGTCTGGCCGTGCGCTCCGGGGGGGCGATTCCGGACCTGCGCCGCATGACCGAAGGAACCCACACCGCCTTCAACCAGATTGTTATGGACGGGCTGCTGGCGGCCAACGGTATGGCGGCCTTTGACGATGTGCTGTCAGAAGAAGACACCACCATGATTCATCACTACGTTAAAGCCCGGGCCGAGCAAGACCGGCTTGCTGCTGCGGGGGAAGTAGAGATGGGCCAGCTCACCTGGCAGTAGGGTAATACCGAGGGAATTGGCTTGCGCGACGGAGCGGTGCAGGAGGGGGCTGCTCCGTCGCCCCAATGCCAATTCAAACTGGCGAAGCCCAAAAGCATTGTGAGGCCAAAGTATTCAGCGGGTTGGACCCCAGAGGTTGGTTACCCGAAGATGTCATCGCATCCGATCAACGGTGTTCATCCATTTGATCAAGACCCGCGCTGCATCAGGTTTACGACGACGGAGCTAGGCCTTTGGCGGCAGGGTCGGCAGCGGGACTTCTATGAGCTCAAAGGTGGGCCGATAGCCGTCATTGCCTGATATGGCGTCGTTGCCCAGGTTTTCGTTCTCGCGCTCCGGCGCTTCGCCGCGTTCCTGCACCGCATTGCGCGACAAGGTGCCATTCATCACGTCACCCTTTTCCATTTTGCCCAGTGCGGCCTCGGCTTCTTCGGCGGCTTGATCGGTATAGGGCACAAAGTGAGCCCTGGGTGAACCAAAAGGAATACCGGCCTCGTCCAGGGCGCGCACCCAGAAAAAAATACCGCCGGGGGCTCGGGTGGTTTTATCCGGCTCGTCTATGGTGATCCACAGCACGCGAAAATTTTCCGGCATATCCTCAGCGGTAGGCCAGCCAAGCATGCCTTGGTGGCCCAGCCACGTGACCCCGTAGAAAAGACTGACGCCAACAATCAACACCACTTTAATAACCCGCTGGCCCGGCAGGCTGACGCACAGCGTGAGCAGCAGGGCGGCCACTACCGCGTAGGCAA
>CAZWQK010000416.1:0-1669 GCA_964635835.1 uncultured Pseudomonadales bacterium | reverse complement strand
GGTCGTTGTCCGCAAAACGTGGGATCCAGCGCTCCATCAGGCCTGAGATGTCGGCAAACATTTCGTTTACCAAGGGCTGCCCCTCCAGGTAGCCAATGACCTCCTCGTGGAGGCCGCTGAGTGCTCTCAGCCCTGGCTGCCAGTGCGGATTCGGCAGACAGCGCAAGTCAAATACGAAGTCTGTATCGACAGGGATACCGTGCTTGAAGCCAAAAGACCGGAACAGCAGGCTAATGGTGGCCCCCTGGTTTTCCAGCATACGGTTAACAATCTGCTCGCTAAGGCTTTTTGTGGAAACACGCGTCGTATCAATGGTCAGGCTGGCAAGGTCAGCAACGCTGGCGAGAATGGTGGCTTCGGCGTCAATAGCCTGCCGTAGATCCACGTTTGCGCTGGTTAACGGGTGCCGGCGCCGTGTTTCACTGAACCGCTTGACCAGGGTAGGGCTCAGGGCGTCGAGATAAAGCACTTGTGTATCGATACCTTGGTCGCGTAGCTGCAGTAACAGCTCTGGAAACTTTTCTAGGCCATCGCTACGGGCGTCCACGCAAACAGCGACCTTGGTCATCTCCGCCGAGGTGTTGGTATACCGACCAATTAACGCCCCCAGTATGTCAACGGGTAGGTTGTCGACGCAGTGGTAGCCGGCATCTTCCAGGGTTCGCAAGGCGGTAGATTTGCCGGAGCCCGAGCGCCCGCTGACGATAACGAGCTTCATGCCAGCTTACGACTCGGCTCTGGCCGATTCAGGTCAGCGTCGATATTCAATAGCGCCTGTAGCAGGTCTTCATCAGATCCCGCCTCTCTAAGACGGCTCAAGTTCACAGGATCCGAGAAAATCTTTGCAAGGCGCTGTAGCGCGGCAATATGCGCCGAGTTCTCGCTCATGGGCACGACCAAAACAAAGACCAGGTCAACGGGAAGTCCGTCTGGCGCTTCATAATCGATGCCATCTTCCAGAGTATAGAGCGCGCCGTAGATCTTTTCGCAGCCGGTACGACAGTGAGGAATGGCTACCCCGTCCCCCAAGGCAGTACAACCAAGTCGTTCTCGCTCAACCAGGGCATCGTAGATTTCGTCCACGGCCTCTTCACGGTCATGACGTAGAGGGTCGGCCAGATTTTCAGCAATGGTTTGGAACAGGCGTTTGCGGCTTGGAACCTTGACGTGGTGGTGGGTTTGGTTAAGACCAAGTAATTGGTCAACTGAAAACTCATCAATCATTCGGTTGGGTACTCATACCATGATAGTTACGATCAAACCGTTGCCCCGCGCACAAGGCCCGCGCCAAGCCAATTTTCTATCCGCACCGAACCAGATTACAGGCTGTGTCGAGACGAACGGGTCTTAGTGCCGTTGTGGCGAGCGATAGTTTTCTCTTTGTGTTTCAACAGCTGACGGTCAAGTTTATCAGACAAAAGATCGATGGCTGCATACATGTCGTCAGCTTCTGCGATGGCGAACAATTCGGCGCCGGGCACGTGGGCGGTAGCTTCTGCCTGATGTATGTGTTTTTCAATGTTTAGCACCACGTGCATGTGGGTAATTTCATCGCTGTGCCGCTCAAGCTTGTGCATTTTTTCTCGGATTCGCGTTTGCAGAGCATCGGTGAGGGTGATTTGGTGTCCTGTGATGTCGAGTTGCATAGTTTCTTCCTTTTAACGAAGTG
>CAZWQK010000415.1:0-1676 GCA_964635835.1 uncultured Pseudomonadales bacterium | reverse complement strand
TCAAGCCCGCCATCGGCAGTAAGCTTGCACCTAAAATCACAGACCACCTTCGGCTGGGAGATTTCAAGGGAGCACCCGGATCGAGCGCGCTGATTACTGGCGACAATAGTGTCAAAAGGATCATGCTGGTCGGCTGTGGTGGAAAGGACAAGTTTGATCGATCTGCACAACGCCGATTTGCTGAAACCGCAGGGCGTGAGTTGAGCAAGATCAAAGCAAAGGAGGCCACAGTAAACCTTCAAGGAGTCTCGCTATCTGCAGACGCTTTGGGGCCAACCCTTGAAGACCTTGCTTCACAAATCGTAACGGCCTGTTACGTGTACGACAGAACACTGACTAAAACCGTGGAAAAGCCCGCACTACGGAAGGTGGTTGTCATCAGCGACGGAACCCTGTCTGCGGCGAAGTCAAAGGCGGCGATCGCCGCCGGAGAGGCCCTGGGATTGGGCGCTAATCTGGCACGAGAGTTAGGAAACACGCCGGGAAACATATGCACACCTCGATTCCTCTCAAAGCAGGCTCGGCAACTGGCCAAAACCCATGCAGCCCTTAAAACATCGGTCCTAGATGAGGCAAAAATGCGCGAGCTTGGCATGGGGTCGCTACTATCTGTCGGGCACGGTAGTGACGAGCCATCACAGCTCATCGTCATGGAATATCGGGGTGGGAACGCAAAGGATCGGCCTTACGCTCTTGTCGGCAAGGGGATCACCTTTGACACAGGTGGCATCTCATTGAAACCGGGACCGAAAATGGATGAGATGAAGTTCGACATGGGTGGCGCGGCATCAGTGTTCGGAACGCTGCACGCGATCGCAAGTATGGAATTGCCAATTAATGTTGTCGGCGTTGTGGCCGCAGCTGAAAACATGCCAAGCGGACGAGCCACCAAACCCGGTGACGTGGTCAAGAGCCTCAGCGGCAAAACCATTGAAATTCTTAATACCGATGCTGAAGGCCGACTAGTACTTTGCGACGCCCTCACTTACGTAGGTCGCTATAAGCCCGTCGAGGTAGTGGACATAGCGACACTCACGGGTGCCATTATTGTCTCCCTCGGCCATGAAGCCTGCGGCGTTTTTGCGAATGATGATGACCTCGCCGATGCCTTGTTGCAGGCCGGTGAAAAAAGCCGAGACCGAGGCTGGCGCATGCCCATCTGGGATGATTACCAGCGCCAATTGGACTCCAGATTCGCTGACATGCAAAACATCGGTACTGGCACAGCAGGCAGTGTCACCGCTGCCTGTTTCCTCGCGCGCTTTGCTGAAGATTATAAGTGGGCGCATCTGGACGTTGCCGGAACGGCCTTCCGCAGCGCACCGAAGGGCGCAACCGGGCGTCCGGTACCTATGCTGGTCCACTATCTAAGGGGGCGTGCCTCCGGCTAAAGCATGACCCGAGTCGATTTTTATATTAGTAAAGACCAGGGGGAAACCGCCTGCCAGTTAATCGCGGCACGACTGACTGAAAAGGCAGTTAAACAAGGACTTCGAGTTTTTATTCACAACGCCTCGCAGCAGGAGGCTAAAGTAATGGATGATTTACTCTGGTCGGCAAAACCCGCCAGCTTCCTGCCCCACTCCCTTGCAGACATCGAACCAACCGACAACGTCGTGATCGGTTGGGGCCAAGAGCCTGTCGTGCATGACGAGGTATTGATAAATTTGACGGCA
>CAZWQK010000414.1:0-1681 GCA_964635835.1 uncultured Pseudomonadales bacterium | reverse complement strand
TGCGGAGCTGGCCAAATTGGCCACGGATCTTGAGGGCTTGTACGGGGCCGGCAAAGCCTGCGACGAGTCCGGGCAGCAGTGCAAAACCCTGCCAGAGTTAGAGCACATTCTCGCCACCTCCCGAGACTACGACGAGCAGCTTCAGGCATGGCTGGCTTGGCGCAGGGTGTCGCCGCCAATGCGCCGGATGTACCAGCGTTTTGTGGAACTAATGAATCTGGGTGCCCGGGAACTGGGGTTCACGGACCTGGGTGAGCAGTGGAAGAGTGGCTACGACCTTTCGGTGCCGGAATTCGAAGCCGAAGCCAATCGGCTCTGGGGTCAGGTAGAGCCCCTATATGAGGCCCTGCACTGTCACGTTCGCGACGAGCTTAGCAATCGTTACGGTAACCAGCGGGTGCCCAGCCAAGGCCCTATTCCCGCGCACCTCCTGGGCAACATGTGGGCCCAGTCATGGTCGAATCTTTACGATTTACTGGAGCCCTATCCCGGCGTGGCGCCCTTGGATCTCACCACAGCTTTACAAGATCAGGGCTACGATGCAGTGCGCATGACGGCAACCGCCGAGGCCTTTTTTACCTCCCTTGGCTTACCCGAATTACCCGATAGCTTCTGGCGCAACTCCATGCTGGTCGCGCCCACGGATCACGACGCCGTTTGTCACGCCAGCGCCTGGGACTTGGACAATGGCAATGATCCCCGGATCAAACAGTGCGTCGAGGCGACGGAAGAGCATCTGAGCACTCTGCATCACGAACTTGGCCACATCTACTATTACCTGCTGTACAAGGATCTTCGGCCTCTGTTTAAAGGGGGTGCCCATGACGGGTTCCACGAGGCCATTGGCGATACCATCGTGTTGTCCATGACTCCCAGCTACCTGCAGGAGAAAGGTTTGATTGACTCGGTTACGGTCAGTGACCAGGCGATTATCAACCAGCAGATGAAGCTGGCTTTGGACAAAATCGCTTTTCTGCCCTTCGGTAAACTCATTGACGAGTGGCGCTGGCAGGTCTTTTCTGGCGCCATTGCTGAGACCGAATACAACGCGGGCTGGTGGTCTCTGCGGCAGCGCTATCAGGGCATTAGCCCGCCAGTGGAGCGCTCAGAAGCGGACTTCGATCCGGGTGCCAAGTACCATGTACCCGGCAACACGCCCTACACTCGATACTTCCTATCCCATGTCATGCAGTTTCAGTTTCACCGCGCGCTTTGTGATGTTGCGGGTTTTCAAGGGCCGCTGCACGGTTGCTCGATTTACGGCAGCAAAGCGGCGGGAGCTAAATTGGGCGCTATGCTGGCCATGGGTGCCAGCAAGCCTTGGCCAGAAGCAATGGCTGCCCTGACCGGGCAAGGGACTATGGATGCGTCAGCAATCATCGATTATTTCCAGCCGCTGATGGGCTGGCTGGAAGAGCAGAATCAAGGCCGGCAGTGTGGCTGGTGATCAAGCTTGGAGGTCAGTGCTAGCGAGTCCAGCGCAGGGGGATCATGTCCTCCAGCAAGCCGTTAATGCTAAAGACGCTGATGTTTTTCTCTGCGCCCACTGAGGTTGCGAATTTGGAATCCGTGTTAGAGCGCGCGAAAACCTGAGAGGTAGGATACTTCTGCTTCAGCCACAGTGCCGTGCGAATGTTATCGCGGCCACTGCCGGTGCCCAAAATAAAGGCCGTATTTGCGC
>CAZWQK010000413.1:0-1682 GCA_964635835.1 uncultured Pseudomonadales bacterium | reverse complement strand
CGGCGACACCATGACGGTGATTGCCGACGGTGCTTTGCAGCTGGACGGTATTTCGCTGCCGGCATTAGAGCTGGCAAGCGGCGCCAGTCTGTCAGCCGGTGACGTGACGAGCTGGCTCAACACGGCCATTGCCGCAGCCGGGCTCTCTGTCACTGCAGCTGCAGAAAATGAAATACGCATTCCGGCATCGCAAATTTCCACCACCTCTGGTGAGCTCAACATTAATGGGGTCAGCATCCACGACGCTACGCCGATTACCAGCACCACCGAGCTGGTGAACAGCATTAATGCCCAAACCGCCGCCACCAACGTGGAAGCGCGACTCGACTTTGATGGCGCGTTGATTCTGTCTAATGTGCAAGGCTCAGAAGGCCAGACCATCGCCTTGGGCAGCAGCAGCGCGGTTTTCACCAATATCTCCGGAGATATCCAGGCCGGTATTGCACTTACGGCAACCCGCACAGGCGGTGACACCAGCCCGCGGACGGTGTCACTCACGCTATCGGAAACCGGCAGCGCCGCAGATCTAGCGCGCCTGGGTTTTAACACAACCCTGCAAGTGCCGGGCACGCTCAGTGAAGACCTCATCGTTTTCACCACAGGATCCGTTGGTAACATCGCAGCCATCAGCGCCGGTTATCAACTTGGCGAAAGCGACCCCCTGGCGCTGCGATCCACAACCCTGGAAATCCGCTTTACGTCGGATTCAGCATATGAAGTGCGAGATACCAGCAGCGATACGGTGTTAGCGGAGCGCAGCTATGTACAGGGCCAACCCATTGTTTACCAGAACTTACAGGTTACCCTGGACGATCTGCCCGCCAGCGGTGATGTCTTCACTATCGACGACAACAGCGATGGCTTTGGCAGCAATGAAAATCTGCTGCGGCTCATCGACATTGAATCCGCCAAGCTATTGGGCAGCAACGACAGTCTGCACGAGTCCTACCTGGGGCTATTGAATCAGGCGGGCACCACGGCGCGGCAGGCTCAGGTTACGCAGGAGGCCCTGCAGGTTGTTTATGAACAGGCGAATGAAAGCCGGGATCAGATTGCCGGCGTTAACCTGGACGAAGAAGCCGCCAATCTGATTCGATTCCAGCAGTCTTACCAAGCGTCTGCGCGAATGATTCAAACGGCTAATGAGCTGTTCGACGCGATTTTACGGCTCTGAGGAACGCTTATGAAAATTTCCACAGCGCTTAATTTCCAGCGGTCTTTAAAAACGATGCAGGACACCCAGAATCAGGTGTCCAAGACCCGTGAGCAGTTGGCAACGGGCAAAGAAATCGTCCGACCCTCGGATAACACCATTAAAGTCAGCGCCATCGAAAATCTTGATCGCGCGATTGCCAAAGAGGACACCTATCAGACCCTGATGGGCCAGCTTAAAGACCGGTACCAGTTTGAGGAAACGTCATTGACCAATGGCTCAGACATTTTGGTTCGTATCAAAGAGCTGGCTTTGCAGGGCGCAAACGCCACGCTGTCAAACAGAGATCGCGAAATCATCGCGGTGGAAGTGCAGGGCTTGCGGGACGAGCTACTGAGCATCGCCAACAGCCGGGACATAAACGGTAATTCAATCTTTGCTGGTGGCAACACCGAAGTGGACGCGTTCCAAACTCAGACCGATGGCAGCGTGGAGTACATGGGCGATGCGCGCCAAACCCTGGTTAACG
>CAZWQK010000412.1:0-1694 GCA_964635835.1 uncultured Pseudomonadales bacterium | reverse complement strand
TGTCATGCAGGCCCGGCAAGAAATGCTGGCCCTGCACATGGCAGAACCCGTGGAGCGGTATCTGGTGGAATTAGTTCTGGCCAGTCGTAACCCACCTGAGTCACTGGCTCCTTTTATCGAATTGGGCGCCAGTCCTCGCGGCACCATCGGCTTAGACTTGGGCGCCAGAGCCTTGGCGTGGCTGGCGGGGCGCGACTTCGTAACGCCCGAGGACGTGCAGAATATTGCCCACGACGTGTTGCGCCACCGGTTAATTCGTAGCTTCGCTGCCGAGGCCCAGGCAGTGACCAGTGATGCCCTCATTGACGGCTTGATCGAGTATGTCCCGGTACCCTAAGTCATTGCTCCCGCCACTATGACAACGTCAACTCAACTTGACCAACAACCCCGGCCGGTTACACAAAACGCCGGGGCCACACTGAAAACAAGCAGCGGCGCCATCCTTGGCGCCTACGTCAGTCTCGAGCAACTGCTGCAGCTGCGGCTCCAGCCAAACTCCAACCAATCGCTTCGACACCAAGGGCTATCCAGCCCGCTGGCTGGCATGCGCCTGTCTAAGCAAAAGGGTCGGGGCGTCGATTTTGCCGAAGTCCGTCAGTATCAGCCCGGGGACGACATTCGCAGCATCGATTGGCGAGTTACCGCACGCAAAAATACGCCCCACACCAAGGTGTTCCGTGAAGAGCGGGAATACCCGGCCCTGCTTTTTGTCGATCAAAGCCAGACCATGTTTTTTGGCTCTCAGCAGCGACTGAAATCCGTCGCCAGTGCAGAACTGGCCGGACGCTTAGCCTGGCGGCTGAGCGGTCACGGGGACCGGGTTGGTGGGCTGGTGCTGGATAACGGCGGTCATCACCTCTTTCGCCCCGCACGCACGGCAAAAGCCACAGGCCGTCTGCTGCTGCAAATTGCCCGCAGCAATCAGGCGCTGCATCGACTCAATCCCGCCAGTGACAAGGGAGCGGCGCTGAGTCGGCTGGAACAGGCCCTGGAGGGTTTGCAGCGGTTAAGCAGACAGCGGCTGCGAATCTACATCATCAGCGACCTGATCGGCTGGTGCAGAATCGGCGCACTGCCGTTATTGGATCAGTCGCTGGGCCAGCTTGCCCGCAGGCACCAGGTTATTTTGGCCCAGATCAGTGACCCTCTAGATGCGGCTCTGCCACCCAGCGGTAGCTACACCATTCGTCAGGGAGCGCAGCAGCTCAGCTTTTTTTCCGGCGATGCAAAACGGCGTCAGCGTTATGCCGAGGACTATCAGCGACACTTCCGGGCTCTTGAAGCACTCAGTCATCGCTGGGCAGCAGGCTTGGTGCGCCTGGGTACCGATGATCCGCAATGGGACCTCCTCGATATCGAAACCGCCGCACTGGGCCAAGTCACCAGGACATCATGAACGCCGACCCCCTTGCCCAACTACGGGACATCTATCTGCCTGCAGCGCCGTCTTGGTGGCCCCCGGCGCCGGGCTGGTGGATGCTGGCAGTTGTGCTTTTGCTCTCGGTGGTTTGGGCTGCTCGGGTGGTTTGGCGGCGCTGGCAGGCGCGCGCGCCAATCCGTGCGGCCGAGCTGCTTTTGGAGTCCGTGTTTGCCCATGGCAATGCCGATTCTGAGGCAGTCCACGCCTGTAACGAATTGCTGAAGCGGGTCCTTGTAGCGGCACTAGACATGCAGCCCCTGGGCAAGCTCAGCGG
>CAZWQK010000411.1:0-1697 GCA_964635835.1 uncultured Pseudomonadales bacterium | reverse complement strand
AGAAAAAGTCGTTGATGAACTGAAAAAGCTGGCCAAAGACGCACCGGCCATTTACCTGGCTACGGACCTTGATCGAGAGGGCGAGGCTATTGCCTGGCACCTGCGCGAAGCCATTGGCGGCGACGAAGGGCGCTATCGCCGGGTAGTCTTTAATGAGATTACTCGCAAAGCGATTGAAGAGGCGTTTGTTGATCCGGGCGACATTGATATGGATCGTGTGCACGCTCAGCAGGCTCGGCGATTTTTGGATCGAGTGGTTGGCTTTGAACTGTCGCCACTGTTGTGGTCGAAGGTGGCCAGGGGATTGTCTGCGGGCCGCGTACAGAGCGTCGCCGTGCGCCTGATCGTTGAGAGAGAGCGGGAAATACGCGCTTTCGTGCCCGAGGAGTATTGGGATGCCTTTGCTGACCTGGCTCGCGCACAAGATGACGCGCCAGTGCGCTTCCAGGTATCGAAATACCAAGGCGAGAACTTTCGGCCTACCAATGAAACCGACGCCATGGGGCTGATGAGCATTCTGCGCGCGCAGGACTTCGAGATCACCAAGCGTGAAGACAAACCGACCCGCAGCCGTCCCAACGCACCCTTCATTACGTCGACGCTACAGCAGTCCGCCAGCACCCGGCTGAGCTTCTCGGTGAAAAAGACCATGACCATGGCCCAGCGCTTGTATGAAGCTGGCTACATCACCTACATGCGAACGGATTCCACAAACCTCAGCACCGAGGCAGTAGAGGCTGCGCGTGCCCTGATTGGCAAGGAGTATGGGCCGGAGTATCTGCCGGACAGTCCCAAGCGCTATAGCTCCAAAGAAGACGCCCAGGAAGCGCACGAGGCGATTCGTCCCTCCAATGCCAATACGAAGCCTGAACAGCTAACCGGCGTAGACGGCGACGCCGTGAGGCTTTACGAGTTGATTCGGAATCAGTTTTTGGCCTGTCAGATGACGGATGCAAGGTATCTGAGCACCAGCATTAAAGCCCAAGCAGGGGATTTCGAACTCTCCGTGCGCGGTCGCATTTTGCAGTTCGATGGGTTCACCCGGGTAATGCCCGTTAACTCCAAAAAGGACGAGGACGCTACGCTCCCGGATTTTCAGGCAGGGGATGCGCTAAACCTTGCACACAGCGAAGCAATCCAGCATTTCACCAAACCGACGCCGCGATTTGGTGAGGCGAGCCTAGTAAAAGAACTGGAGAAACTGGGCATCGGGCGTCCTTCCACCTACGCAAGCATCATTTCCACCATTCAAGACAGAGGCTACGTCCGCCTGGAAGCCAGGCGCTTTTATGCGGAAAAAATTGGCGAGCTGGTGACAGACCGTTTGCTAGAGAACTTCGACAACCTCATGGACTACCGCTTCACCGCTAACATGGAAGAAGAGCTGGACAAGGTCGCCCAGGGCCAAGCCCAATGGGATGCCGTGCTGAATGAGTTTTACGGAGATTTCAGTGGCAAGCTCGTCTCGGCAAAAGACGTGGAACATGGAATGCGCGTCAATGCGCCCACAGATACTGACATTATTTGCCCGAACGCCGACTGTGGCCGACATATGCAGATTCGCAACGGCTCCACCGGAGTATTTTTAGGTTGTTCTGGCTACGGGCTCAAACCCAAGGAACGCTGCACCACTACGATGAATCTAATCCCCGGTGAAGAAGCCGTGGATGCGGAGCAAGACGACGAGGGCGAGTCCA
>CAZWQK010000410.1:0-1697 GCA_964635835.1 uncultured Pseudomonadales bacterium | reverse complement strand
TTGAGCCTCTAATTGGGCAAGCACCATTTCTGCGGCGGTGGCTTGAGCCAGGGCAAATTGTCGCGGGCTTAAGTTACCTGCTTGATGGTATCGCGCGGCCAGTTCCAAAGACGCTTGAGCAGCTTTAGCCATTTGCCGCTGCATCGCGAAAATCTGCTGTGCTGCTACATAATCGTAATAGGCACGCTCTGCCTCTGCAGCGGTAACCAAAAGCGCAGCTGCCACCTCTTGCTGGAGCGCTAGAAACTCACTGGCGGCCAGGCGCTTGCGCGCGCCAAGGGTTAGCAGGTCCGTAAAGGATCCAACCAGATCAAAACCCAGTTGCGTGCCGTCGCGGGATTGATTTGAGTTGAGGATCGTAGCTGCCAGCACAGGGTTACGAATACGACTTGCCCTATGCGCTTGTGCGGCACCCAAACGCAGCTGCAAGTATCCGTTTGCCACCTCTGGATTGTTCGCCAGCGCAAGGGCTACAGCGCCTTCTAATTGTATGGGGTTGCCATCCAGAGCGCCGATCAATGACTCTAAGGTTTGGTCTGAAACGGGTCGGCCCCGTTGTTCGGCCAGCCGGTCAACGGTCTGTTGCCCGAGATTGATGGGTTGGCTGGCGCAGCCGGTGAGCACCAGCGCCATAGCGAAGGTCAGCAGCGAAACGTGTTGCAGCCCTGGCAGCGTAGTTTGTGAGGTCATGGACTTCTCCGTTGTTTGTCGAGTTGAGCTAAAGCGGCGACGCGCGGGCTTGGGCATAAGCCCCAGTGCGCATCAGTCTCGGCAACGGGTTTAATCCAGCAGAAGATCTCAGCGCCGCACCGGAGTGTCGGCGGGTTGGTGTGTGGGTGAGGGTTTCGGCGCACCGATCAGTAAGACTATTGGCGGTGAATCTGGCCCCAAGGCCAATGCCACCGAAAGTGCTTCCGGGGCATTGGGGTCCCGCGGGGTGTTGCCGGCAGCGGCCAGGTCCTGATCTGCAGATGCTCCTAGGACGCTCAGCTCACAGCCCTGGCACCAGTGCCCCGGACTTTCATTCAATCCAGCGGTAGCCTCGTGATGGCCATGATGGGACGCATGTTCCGCTGGCGTCGGGTGCTCGGCGTTTACCGGAGTGCAAAGGCACAGCGTGCTGCTGGTTATCAGCAGCCAACACAACACTGTCGACAATGTGTTTCTATAAAAGCCCATGGCGGATAAACTATACCCCCCTATAGTATTAAGCAACGACTAATGAATATTCAAAAAGACGCGAACATCCGTCGCTTAAGTCGGATCGAAGGGCAGGTTCGAGGCGTAAGCCGGATGATTCAGGAGGAAAGGTATTGCATTGATGTCTTGCAGCAAATCCAGGCCATCAAAGCTGCCCTGTCCAAGGTAGAGGACGCGGTATTGAAAGACCATGCCGCCACCTGTGTCGAGAGCGCCATAAGGTCTGATGATGAGCAAGACCGGCGACAAAAGTTCAACGAGTTGATTGATCTGCTGGGCAAAATAAAGGGCTAGCCCGCCCAATTCGCGTGTCCGCCGCGGCTTGGACACGGCGCTTGAGTGCTTCAGCCTTGAGTGACTTGTTGCTCAGCTTCTGGCGGAAATTCGTACTCTACCTTGGGGCCTACAACTCCATCAGGCAGGTAGGTTTGTTCGCAAAAGTAGATGTGCTGACGACCCATTCGCACCACCGTACTTGCACGGGTGCCGTAGTTGCT
>CAZWQK010000409.1:0-1701 GCA_964635835.1 uncultured Pseudomonadales bacterium | reverse complement strand
AGCTCAGGTAATAGCGAATGTAAATTTGGGACAGCAAAATCGGCACCCACCACAGCAGCGCTGCCTCAAGGGCATAGCCAGCCCACGCCATGGTAAAAAGCACCAACAGGTACACGGACCGAAAAGCGAGGGCCTCGAGAACCAGGTGCTCCTGGCCAATGCGCTTCAAGGTCTCGGGATAGGCCTGCTTGCCCTTGGCGCTGGCAGGCTGCATTTGCATCACGGCCTGACGGAAAAACTGCCATCGGTTTTCTGCGTGAACATCATAATCGGGATCCAGCGCCGGGTCGTTGGCGTGCGCGTGGTGCTCGAAATGAGTGTGGCGCAGATAGCGGAACGGCGCGGCAAAAGGAATCAACGACACATGACCCAATAGCTCGTTAAGCCAGCGCAGCTTGTGACCCCGCCGAGCGATGATGCTGTGCTGGGCATCATGGGAAGGCAAATAGGCGGCGGTAACGTTAAACAATGCGATGGGGAACGCCAGCCACAGTGGCATGGTGCCGGTTAACACTAATGGCCAAAGCGCAAGCCAAACCGCCGTGTTGGTGAAACCCCACAGCACCATGGTCAGCGGAAAGCCGCCCATGTATTTTGCGGCAATCTTGCGCTCCATGGCGTCTAATTGCTCATCAGTCAGCGCATCCCAGTTCGTCTCAGGCATTACTTCAGCCATAACCAACTCCCCCGTAACTGCGCTACCAGCCCCCAACCAACCGCGACAATAAAGGCCAAGGTGAGATTTGACGCTATGGGCAAGGACCACTCCAGGGCATCCAGGATTTGCGCGAATAAGGGCGTTAAAAACGCCACGGCAAAGGTCAGTGGCGCGAACAAAAGTTGTATGATTTTTTCTATCATTATTTTTCCTGCACTTTATTTTTCAGCACATCATCTTTTCAACGCTTCGGCGCTCGCCCTGCTTCGGCTGGTTATGCCGAATCGGTACCCTTCTCATCACTACCAATCCAGATCGTCAGGCACCTCAAACTTGGCGTAAAACTCTTCATCGGAACCCGGCGCTGGCGGCTTAGCCTCGGCTTCGTGGGCTACGATAATACGTTTGGGGTCACGCTGGGCGATTTGTTGCGCAACCTTTTCATCGACAAAGTGGTAGAGCCCATTGTTGTTCACCACCACCAGCCGGCCACTGCTCAAGGCCTCCAGCTGCTGCTTTGTCACGAAGATTTTTTTGATCTTTTTGCCGTGCACAAAGTTGTAGGGCACTGCATCGTCATCGGACACCTGAGTGCGCTGGTCATTTTGCACGATCAGCTGCTTGATCTGGGCCTGCAGCGCCTTGGCCTGAGCCTTTTCGTTGCGCTTTTGAGCAAGGGCTTTATCTCGCGCTGCCCGCTCGGCTCGTTGCTGGGCGGCTTTCGCCTTTACCTTCGCGGTGTCGGATTGGCTTGAAGTCGCCCCCTTACCTTTTTTCGTCTTGGTTTGGTGTCGCTCGGCGGTGGCTTCGGCACGTTTTGAGCGCTCGGCTTTTTTTGCTTGGGCACTGGTGGCTAAACCAGCCTTGACCAGTTGATCTCTTAAACTTTGAGACACCGCTGCGGATCCTCCTGTTACCGAGGCGCCAGTGTACGTTTTCCTTACCGACCCTGATAGACCGGGGGGCGTTTCTCGATGAAGGCTCGCATGCCCTCCTTCGCGTCCTCGGTACGCGAACACAAAACTTGGTTGCGATTTTCTATC
>CAZWQK010000408.1:0-1718 GCA_964635835.1 uncultured Pseudomonadales bacterium | reverse complement strand
CGGGACTGTCCGTATTTGCTGGCGTAGGTGAGCGCACCCGTGAGGGCAACGACTTTTACTATGAGATGGAAGAAGCCGGCGTGCTCGACAAAATTTCTCTGGTGTTTGGCCAAATGAACGAGCCTCCCGGCAACCGTTTGCGAGTGGCGCTAACCGGCCTAACGATGGCAGAAAAATTCCGTGACGAAGGCCGTGACGTTCTGCTCTTCGTTGACAACATTTATCGCTACACCTTGGCGGGTACCGAGGTGTCGGCGCTGCTTGGCCGTATGCCATCGGCAGTAGGCTACCAGCCGACGCTAGCTGAAGAGATGGGTGTACTGCAGGAGCGAATCACTACGACCAAGGCTGGCTCCATCACCTCTGTTCAGGCGGTATACGTCCCTGCTGACGACTTGACCGACCCTTCCCCAGCCACAACGTTCGCGCACCTGGATTCAACGGTAACCCTGTCGCGTGCCATTACGGACTTGGGCATTTACCCAGCGGTGGACCCGCTGGACTCAACCAGCCGACAGTTAGACCCGCTGGTTGTTGGTGAAGAGCACTACAACGTGGCGCAGCAAGTGCAGCAGGTGCTGCAGCGCTATCAGGAACTTCGAGACATTATTGCCATTTTGGGCATGGATGAACTTTCCGAGGAAGATAAGCAGTTGGTTTACCGCGCGCGAAAGGTGCAAAAGTTCTTCTCGCAACCGTTTTTCGTGGCTGAGCAGTTCACCGGTAACTCCGGTAAATTCGTTAGCCGGGAAGACACCGTGCGCAGCTTCAAGGCCATTTTGGATGGTGAATACGACGATCTGCCAGAGGACGCGTTCTACATGGTAGGCGGCATTGAGGACGCAGTGGAAAAGGCGAAGACACTCTAAAGTAGCTTTCAGTTCTCTTCGGGGTTTGGGTAATCCAGACCACACGAAGCAAAGAAGGATAAGATTGTGGCAACAATACAGTGCGAAATCGTGAGCGCCGAAGAATCGTTGTTTTCCGGCGCAATTACATCGGTGTCCCTGCGTGGCACCATCGGCGAGCTTGGGATCACGCCGGGCCACGCGCCATTATTAACAGGAATTAATCCAGGCGCGGTGACGCTGCGCATGGAAGATGGTAGCGAGGAGATTTTTTTCGCTTCGGGCGGTTTTCTGGAGGTACAGCCAGGGTTTGTCACGCTGCTGGCCGATACTGCTATTCGGGCGGAAGATCTGGATGAGGCCCAAGCCGAAGAGGCCCGGCAGCAAGCGGAAAAAGCCATGGAAGATCGCAACGAAGAAGCAGAGTTCTCCTCTGCCGCCGCGATGATGGCGGAGGCTTTAGCCAAACAACGTACCCTGGAAGAACTGCGCCGCCGCCGTCGCTAACCCCTTGAGTTACCCTTTTAGAGTGCAATGGGTACACTAATCCATGCCGCGCTCGGCCGTCGCAACGGGTAAATCATCATGAAGCTTAACGTCACCATTTTGGCTGCGGGTAAAGGCAGCCGAATGAAATCCGATCTTCCCAAGGTGCTGCATTCAATCGCTAATCGACCCATGCTGCACCGAGTGATCGAAACAGCCGGTGGTCTGGATCCAGACAACATCAACCTGGTGCTAGGTCACGGACGAGAGCAAATCGAGCAAAGTCTTGTCGGGCTTACGGCGTCGACGCAAACCATTCTTCAGGCAGAACAGCTGGGCACCGGCCACGCCGTTAGCCTGGCCTTGGCTCAGGTGCCAGATGAC
>CAZWQK010000407.1:0-1737 GCA_964635835.1 uncultured Pseudomonadales bacterium | reverse complement strand
CAAGGCAAAAACAGACAGCGCCAATGCCATGGTGATGTTGGGGTCAGTGGAGGGCACGATCTTCATGTGCGAAATGCCCAGCGCCACCGCTAGCTCTGGAATCCAGTCCACAGGAACCAGATCCATCAAATTCATCAAAAATACCCAAACAAAAATAGTCATCGCCAACGGCGCTATTAGGTCGTTCTTGTACTGAAAAATACTTTGCGTGGTTTCATCAATAAATTCCACCACCATTTCAACAAAATTTTGCAGGCCGCCCGGCACGCCGGCGGTAGCAGACGCGGCCGCGGTACGAAACACCACGGCGAACACCAAACCTAATACAATAGACCAAGCCATAGAGTCGACGTTGATGGACCAAAAGCCCATCTGGGCTGCTTCTGCACCACTGTGGGCGAACCCCCAACTCCCGTCAGGCAACTGACCGTAAGTGAGGTTTGTTAGGTGATGCTGAATATAGTCTGCTGTGGTTTTTGTGCCGCTGCTCATTGCGTCTTCACTGTCCTAGTACTGTTCGTCGCGTTCTTAATCGACAGCAAATCAGGGGGGGTTCCGCTCTGCTGGCTCATCGTTCGTTATCTCGGCTTTTTTTGCGCTCTTTTCGTCTTGATCAACCAATGCCCACCAATATCCGCCTTGGCTAGCCATCAACCCGGCAAAAAACCAAAGTGGCTCCACCGCGCCGCTGGCGATTACTATCGCCATAAGCACGCCAGTGCATAACACCTTGGTAATGCCTTGAACGACAATGCGTCCTGGCTCCATGGTGCGTTGACTGGACCAGGCAAAGTAGGCGCTCGGTATCGCCACACACCCTACGCCCGCTGCAAATCCCAACGCACCCGCAAGGCCAGCCATCGCGCTGGCAGCCACTCCGCCAACAAGGCCGATAAGCACTTGTTTTGTTATGACTCCCCAAGGACCAGATTTGTGCACTCGTCTTATGACCGGTCTTCAGGCGGCGCGTAGTATAGAGACCGGTTCATCGCCATTCAATTGGATTTACCGAAATATTAGTCCGGAAGATCAAAGCGTTTTAACAGCCCGTCGAGCTCTTCCAGGCTCGCATATTGGACAACGACTTCCCCTGCGCCATTACTTTTTTGTTTTATCTTGACGCTCGCCCCCAGGTGATCCATCAGCCTGCGCTGTAAAGACTGCACATCCGGATCCACGGCCGGTGGTTTTTTTGCTCTCGTCGCCTTTGCAGATTGATACTGGCGAACAAGACTCTCTGTCTCTCTGACCGTAAGCTGCGCACTTACGACTTTCTTCGCCAATCCGTCTTGCTGGGCGCCAGCCAGCCCGAGTAGGGCCCGGGCGTGACCCATGTCGAGCTCTCCGGATTCCAAAAGCCCGCGTGCTACAGCGCCTAAATTCAACAGCCGTAAGCTGTTGGCGATGGTTACCCGAGATTTACCGACCACATCCGCGAGCTGTTGCTGAGTCAACTCAAACTCCGTGCGCAAGCGCTCTAGCCCAGCGGCTTGTTCCATTGCACCCAAGTCTTCGCGCTGCATGTTTTCCACGAGAGCAATGGTGGAGGCATCTCGATCAGAGACTTCGCGCTTCACCACGGCAACGTGGGTTAAGCCCGCGCGCCGGGCAGCTCGCCAGCGTCGCTCTCCGGCTATCAGCTCATAGCCACCTTGTGGGCGAGACCGTACTACCAGCGGTTGCAGCAGGCCCTGTGAGGCAATAGAGGTTGCCAAGTCGTCCAACGCAGACTCTTCA
>CAZWQK010000406.1:0-1754 GCA_964635835.1 uncultured Pseudomonadales bacterium | reverse complement strand
TTAATGCCCCCAAAACTGCCTCGTAGGCAAACATACCCGTTGCAATATCAACTACGGAAACCCCCACCCGGCCAGGCGCATGGGGACTGCCGGTGATGTCGGCTAAACCCGAGTCGGCCTGCATGAGCAAGTCATAGGCTTTGCGTTCGTGCCCTGGCCCGTCGGGGCTAAAGCCTGAAATGGAAACCGAGATAAAATCCGGGCGCTGCTCGTGCACCTCTGCCAAGTCGATCCCCAGCTTTACCAGCGCCCCGGGTTTGAGGTTCTGCACTAATACATCTGCACTCTGGATCAGTTTTTTCAATGCAGCTAAGTCGCGGTCGCTACGTAGATCCAGCACCACAGATTTTTTACCCGCATTGAGCCAGACAAAATATGTGCTTTCACCAACCACCGCCGAGTCATAAAAGCGCGCGAAATCGCCTTCTGGACGCTCGATCTTAATAATTTCGGCACCGGCCTGAGCCAAGCGACGTGTGCACAATGGTGCTGCTACCGCCTGCTCTAAGGCGACCACCCTTATTTGTTCCAACATTGCCCTGCTCCCCAAGTTCTGCGGACAAAAAAAGAGGGCCTAACGCCCTCTTTTCCACAAACGTATGTGTACCCCGCTTTTAGGAGCGCGGCGTGTAACCCAGAATCGCCTTAGTCTCGAGGAATTCCTCAAAACCAAAACGACCCCATTCACGACCATTACCCGACTGCTTGTAGCCGCCAAAGGGAGCTTGCTGGTCACCAGGTGCGCCATTCAAATGGACATTACCGGTACGGATCTGACGCGCAATATCCCGCGCGCGCTCTGGATTTTCCGAAGAAATATATCCACTCAGACCATACACAGTATCGTTGGCAATGCGCACAGCATCTTCGTCGTCCTGATAGCCGATCATGGCCAACACCGGACCAAAGATTTCCTCTTGCGCGATGGTCATATCATTGGTGACGTGAGAGAACACCGTGGGTTTAATGTAATACCCAGCGTTCAAGCCCTCCGGTCGACCAGTACCGCCGGTTTCCAACTTCGCACCCTCATCAATGCCCTTCTGGATCAGATCTTGAATCTTGTTGTACTGGACCTCGGAGACTACCGGGCCAATTGTTGTATCTTGCGCATTTGGGTCACCGACTTTGACCTGCTCTGCAGCCGCTTTAGCAACCGCTGCGGCCTCGTCCATACGCGCCATGGGCACCAACATACGCGTAGGCGCATTACAGCTCTGACCGGAATTGGTAACCAATCCAAATACATCCCGGGCTATCGCCTTTTGGAAATCTGCATCGTCCAGAATGATGTTCGCAGACTTACCGCCCAATTCTTGCGCCACTCGCTTCACTGTAGGTGCTGCGGCCTTGGCCACTTCGACACCCGCGCGGGTGGACCCAGTAAAGGACATCATGTCAACGTCAGGGTGCGCCGATAATGCAGCACCCACAGTAGGCCCGTCACCGTTCACAAGGTTAAAGACGCCAGCAGGCACGCCCGCTTCATCGAGAATTTCAGCAAACAAGATCGCGTTAAAAGGCGCAATCTCTGACGGCTTAAGCACCATGGTGCAGCCCGCGGCCAGCGCCGGCGCGACCTTGCAGGCGATTTGATTAATTGGCCAGTTCCAAGGGGTGATAAACCCACAGACGCCAGCAGGTTCGCGGATAATCCGCGAAGTACCGAGATCTTCTTCAAATTCGAATTCTTTCAATACCCCAAGTGTGGTCATCAAATGCCCAAGTCCCGCAGGCGCCTGAGCTTTATTCGC
>CAZWQK010000405.1:0-1774 GCA_964635835.1 uncultured Pseudomonadales bacterium | reverse complement strand
CGAAGAGCTCGGCCTGGGCCGGGTCGAGGGACCGCACGCCCGAGGTCTCGGGGATTTTGCCGAGTTAGAGGCCCACGCTCAGCGGATTAAGGACGCGCTCTAGCAAAACAGTCAGGGCGAACTCAGAAAATCCGGTAACGCGGGAAGCAGGGAGAGGGAATGAACGAGGGATGTGCGGATCTGGGGCAGCTACTGGCTGATGACAAAGCAGAATGGGCCGAATCCCTGGATGCCATTGTGGCCCCCAGTATGGTGCCGAGGGTGCCCGAGAGGTGCTGAGAAGCCTGCAAAATCATGTTTTGGCTCACAATATTTCGCTGGACGAGGCCACACTTAACACACCTTATCGAAATACTATCGGTTCAGATGCTCAACCCGCCTATCCGGGCAATATTGAGCTAGAAGAAAAGGTCGAAAAGCTTCTGCGCTGGAATGCCATCGCCATGGTGCTGCGCGCCCAAGACAAAGGCATCGGTGTCGGCGGTCACATCGCTACCTACGCGTCCTGTGCCACCATGCTAGAGGTAGGCTTTAATCACTTTTTCCAGGGTGCTGGGCCTGACAATGACCGCGGATCTGCGGATATGCTGCTGCCCCAGCCACACGCTGCCCCGGGCATTTATGCGCGCGCCTTCCTTGAGGGCAGGCTGAGCGCAAAACAGCTGGATAATTATCGTCAAGAGTTAGCACCCGAGGGTGGGCTCTCCTCTTACCCGCATCCCCGCAGCATGCCGGACTTTTGGGAACTGCCCAACGCGTCCATGGGGCTGTCAACGCCAGCGGCAATCTATCAGGCCCGCTTTGCCAAATATCTAGAGAATCGAGGTCTAAAAGACAAAGCCAGCGGCAAAGTTTGGTGCTTTATCGGCGATGGCGAGGCAGATGAGCCTGAGGTGTTAGGGACCATCAATATTGCTGCCCGGGAAAAGCTGGATAACTTGATTTTGGTAGTGAACTGCAATTTGCAGCGTTTGGATGGTCCGGTGCGGGGCAACGGCAAAATCATTCAGGAGCTGGAACGTACCTTTCGGGGCGCTGATTGGAACGTCCTTAAAGTAATTTGGGGCGGCGGTTGGGATGCGCTGTTATCCCGGGATCACGAAGGGGTGCTGCAGCGGCGCATGGACGAATGTTTGGACGGGGATTACCAAATGTACTCGGTGTTACCCGGCGATGTGCAGCGGGAGCATTGGGTAGAGGGTAATCCCAAGCTTGAGCAGATGATGAACACTCTGACCGATGAGGAAGTTCGCGGCATCAAGCGAGGTGGCCAGGACCAAAAGAAAATCTATGCCGCATTTGCGCGAGCCAGCCAAGCGAAGGACAAACCTACAGTGATCTTGGTGAAAACCGTCAAGGGTGATGGCATGGGCGCCCAAGGTAAAAACACCGCCCATCAGTATAAAAATATGTCCGTAGACGAACGCGTCAAAGTCGCAGCGGAACTGGATATACCGATCAGTGAAGAGCAGGCCGCTGCTGCCGAATTTTATCGTCCGCCGGAAAACTCGCCAGAGATGGTCTACCTGCAGCAACGGCGCGCCCAGCATGGCGGCTGGGTGCCAAATCGAGTCGTTGATTGTCCGCCGCTAGAAATTCCACCCCTGGAACGGCTTGCCGAATTCCTAAAGGGGAGTGGCGAGCGAGAAGTGTCTACCACCATGGTCATGGTGAGGCTGCTTTCAACCTTGCTGCGAACACCAGAAATCAGTCGCTATGTGGTACCGATTGTTCCCGACGAAGCTCGCACCTTCGGCATGGATGGTTTGTTCAA
>CAZWQK010000404.1:0-1779 GCA_964635835.1 uncultured Pseudomonadales bacterium | reverse complement strand
GGTGAGCCCAGCTTTCGCTCTCGGGGGCGAAGGCAGAAAAGACCAACATCAGCATTGGAAGACACACCGGCACAGCGATCAGTAGTGCTCCCAAGGGCCAGACGATAGAATTGGAGCGCTTGGATAACATCGCGGCACTATACCGGTGGAATGTGTCAGCAGACAGACGCAGCGACGAGAAAAGCATGAGCAGGACCTACGCCAGGGCCGCAGGCTTCACCACGTTGTGATTCATTTGCGCTATCGGGCACTATCTTGCTCTGGCCAATGCCCGTTCCTGAACCAACGTCCTTTTTACAATCAGCGGCACTTCTCCTATGACCATCCAGTTACAAGCGATCAGCCATAGCTTTGGCCAGCACCAAGTTCTTAAGGGTGTTTCTTTGTCTCTTGAAGCTGGGGAAATACTCTGTGTTATCGGCGCATCAGGCAGCGGTAAAAGTACGCTGCTGCGAATCATCGCTGGACTGGAGCCGCTGCAGCAGGGTGAGGTGTTGTTTGACGGCGAGGTGCTAGCGGCCCCCAATTATTGTCCGCCACCCGAGCAACGCCCCATTGGGCTGGTTTTTCAAGATCACGCCTTATTCCCCCATTTGACCGTGGCGGAAAACGTCGGCTTTGGTTTAACCAGGCTGAATGCCGAATCGCGACGGCAAGAAGTCGAGTCCCAACTAGCCAGCGTCGGCCTGAGCGACCTGGCGCGGCGTTACCCGCACACGTTGTCCGGCGGTCAGCAACAGCGCATTGCATTAATCAGAGCCCTGGCAACCAGGCCCCGGGTGATGCTGCTGGATGAACCGTTTGCCAGCGTGGACACGCCGCTGCGACGACAGCTGCGTCAGGACGCCAGACGGCGGCTTCGACTTGCGGCGACGACGACGATCATGGTCACCCACGACCCGGAAGAGGCCATGGCCATGGCTGACAAAATACTTGTGCTTGCCGAGGGGATGGCCGTGCAGATAGGTACGCCTCACGAGTTGTGGCGGACGCCTGCTCACCCTTTCGTGGCGGAAACGATTGCCGGGCTTCAGTCCATCGTCGGCGTCATTCATGGCGATCAGGTTGTCACCGCCTTCGGCAACATTCCCTGGCAGAACTTGCGCAACCCGCCGCCGAAAATCGACGGACAGGATATCGCCCTCGGTGTGCGCGGCTCGGATATCGGCGTCAGTTGGGATCTCAGTCGGGATCAGGGCCACCACAGGATCGAGGACATCCGCTTCGATGGCCAACACTGGTCAGGACTGATCCGAGCAGAAGAAACCGAGCTGAGAGTGAGCTTGCCAATGCCGCCTGAAGAGACCGCAGAGCCTGCGGCAATGGTGAATCTGAGCTTTACCGACGTGGAGGCAACTGTTTATAATTGATAATCATTCTCATTTGAGCCCAGCCATGCGATTACGCCACCCTCGCCTTCCTGGATTACAAACACTCCGCCGCATCAGTCTCAACCGCGCAGGCTTATACCTGTGCCTCTTCTTTACCTGGGGCTTGGCCAATGCCGCCACCCCGGCAGCAGTGGTCAACGTCTATTCAGCGCGTCACTACGACACGGACATGGCGCTGTACCAGGAATTCACCCGCCAAACCGGTATCCAGGTCAACCTGATTGAAGGCAAGAGTGATGCGCTAATTGAGCGCATTGCCAACGAAGGTGAGTTCAGCCCTGCGGATATGCTGATTACCGTCGATACCGGACGGCTCTGGCGCGCAAGCCAACGAGGTATTTTCCAACCCATCCAAAGCGAAATTTTGGCGGACCGAGTCCCCGCCAAC
>CAZWQK010000403.1:0-1782 GCA_964635835.1 uncultured Pseudomonadales bacterium | reverse complement strand
CGGCTGATCAACTCCGGCAAGAGCGAGAATGGTTACTGCGATGTCTGTCGCCCAGGCAAATGCATCGATCTGGGCTGGGGTATCACCGAGCGGCTCGCCCGAGATAATCAGCGGTACGCGCAATCCGCCTTCGCCGGCATAAAACTTGTAGAAAGACAGCGGACTGACCGCAGCACTGGCAAATCCCGGGTTAATAGTGCTGTAACTCCCCTTCTGTCCCAGCGTCTCGTAGTCAATGCGATAACCCAGACCTGTAGCAATTCGATTCGAAGGAAAGGTTGTGGGGTCATGCGCACCGCTTCCCTCGGCGCCATTATCCGAGGTAAAGACAAAGATCGTGTTGTCGAGCTGGCCCTTGTTCTCAAGGAATGCCATCAGCCGGGCGATGTTCGCGTCCATTGCCTCAATCATGGCAGCGTAGACTGCCATGCGCTTCGACTCGTATCGCTGACGCTCGGGGCTCAAGGCCTGCCAGTCTTTCGTTGTCGACATGGTGTTCCTGGGCACGTCCGGCGGCACTATCCCCAGCGCCACAGCCTGCTGATACCGGGACTCTCTCAGCGCATCCCAACCGGCATCGTAAACACCCATGTAACGATCGATGTAGGCCTGGGGTGCCTGCACTGGAATGTGAACGGCCTGGAAAGGGACATAGGCAAAAAAGGGTTTGCCGTCATGGAGGTTGCTGTCGATGAATTCAATGGTTTTATCAATCAGAAAGCGGGAAGAATAGAAGTCTTCGGGCAATTCAAAGCGCTCACCGTCCGCAAACCAGTTCGCCTGGTCGTAAATCGGCAGGTACGGCCGCTGTTCCCAGTTATCCGCGCCCGAGTCCATCAGCGCCACGGTGCGTTCAAATCCTCGCTGACTGGGCAGCTTGCCCGGCGTTGCGCCAAGGTGCCATTTGCCGGCCATATAGGTGTGGTAACCGGATGCCTCGAGCAAAGTCGCGATCGTTACTACATTGTCAGCCAACACACCCTGGTAGTTTTCCTGCAGCTTCTGTTCGGGGGACAGCATCTCTGGAATGTTGGGTACACCCGCAAGATGACTGCTGACGCCCGTCAGCAACATGGCCCGCGCCGGGGCACAGTTCGCCGCCGTGTGATAGTTGGTAAACGTCACGCCTGCCTCGGCCAGTTCCGACAATGCCGGGGTATTGACCTCGCTGCCATACGGCGCAATGTCCGTATAGCCAAGGTCATCTGCGAGCAGAAAAACGATATTCGGACGATCAGCCAGGGCGGCTTGAACATCCAGCGTGGATAACACCAGCAAGAGAAAAGCGATGCCTCCCACGCTCTTTTTCATCACTAGTCCCTGCGCGGCAGAATTCTAGACGCCACCAGCAGTAATGTCGCAATGATGATTTCAAAGCCGATAACCTGGGGCACGAAAGCCGCATCATGTACGACCCAGGCCACCAGCCTCCCGGCCGCTGCAATCGCAAGCAGCATCGCAGGCGGGTAGAACCAGGTTCGCCTGCCCGTCACGAGGGCCGTCAGGATGCAGAGTCCCATCACCAGAAAGAAAGACGAGAGGTCACCGATCTGGCTGCTGAGGCCGAAACCCGTCTCCAACGTGAAGCCAAGGTCTGGTGCGATTCCAGCAGGATTTACCAGCCAGCGCAGCCCCATCACCACAAAAAGCAGAGCCAACAACGCTCCTCACTTGCCATTGTGCACTCTCTTTCGCAATTGCTTCTTTGGGGGAAGAACAAAGAATTAAAAAGAAGGCTAATCCAAAAAATACTTTCATAAAAATTCCTCTCAAAAATTTTGG
>CAZWQK010000402.1:0-1788 GCA_964635835.1 uncultured Pseudomonadales bacterium | reverse complement strand
ATTGAGGGTCTGCAGAATCGGCAGTTCGCGGTATACAACAAAATGCATCACGCAGCGATCGATGGCGTCGGTGCCATGCACCTTACCCGCGGGATGTGCACGACAACGCCGAAAGGGCGCGTCAACCACTCACCGCTGTCCCTGGCTGCCTACGAGGAGTACAAGCGCGAGAAGTACGGTAACTCACCTCGTCGCATCCAGCCCAAAGACCGGGAACTGCGCAACGTGCTCGAGGCCATCAAGCAGCAATATGACTCCAGCGTAAACCTGGTTGGTGCGATGCGCCGATTTGGCGGCGCTTTCTTTGGTCGTTCGGGAAACCTGGCAGTGCCCTGGCACAACGTACCCAAGACCTCCATCAATACCCGCGTCAGCGGTGCCAGGCGGTTTGTGGCCCAGTCCTGGGAATTCGATCGCGTGAAGGCCGTTTGCAAGGCCATTGACGGAACACTAAACGACGTGGTGCTCGCCATGTGCGCGGGTGCGCTGCGCAAATATTTGATCGTCCGTGACGAACTACCCAAGCATTCGCTAAAAGCCATGGCGCCGGTGTCCTTGCGCGAGGAAGGCGATCTGGAGTCTGCGAACGCCGTTGGTTTTATCACCGCAGATCTGGCCACCAATATCCATGATCCAGAAAAACGCATTCGAGCGATTCAACAATCGATGAAAGCTGGGAAGGAGCTCCTGAGTGGGCTCACCCCACGGGAAGGGGCGCTGTTCATGCAATTGACCCAGCTTCCCGCGGTGCTCACCTCCGTATTGGGGCTGGCCGCTACCTTCCCTGCCTTTAGCACCGTTATTTCAAACGTACCGGGTCCGCGCGAACAGCTCTACTGGAACGGCGCAAGGCTCGACGGCATCTACCCTGCCTCCATCGTGTTTGATGGCTTTGCCATGAACATTACGCTGGTGAGTTACCACAAGAGTCTGGACTTCGGAATTGTCGCCTGCAGGCGCTCCCTGCCCCAGATTCAACGAATTATTGACTACCTCGAAGAGTCACTGCAGGAGCTTGAGATAGCGGCAGGCCTGCGAGGCGCTGCCACCAGGAAGAAACGCGCTCCGGCGAAAGCCAAAAAAGCCACGGCACGCAAGAAAACGGCAACCAAGGCTCGCGCCAAGACCAAAGCCCCGCCCAAGCGCAAAACCGCATCGCCCAGCAAAGGCAGCACCAGCAAGGGCCCCGCAGCGAAAAAAGCCAGCGCAAAAAAAGCAAAGGCAAAAAAAGCGGTAAAGCCCAAGTTGGCGCGCTAAAGGTCAGGGGGCGGCAGCAGCAAACGTATCGCAGCTCTCCAGGCGGCCGCTCTCAAACCCCCTGGTGAACCATTCAACCCTCTGGGCGGATGAGCCGTGGGTGAAGCTGTCGGGCACTACACTCGCGCCTGCTTCGCGCTGTAACCGGTCATCTCCAATCGCGCTGGCGGCGGCCAGCGCCTCTGCCAGGTCATCCGGATCCAGCATCTGCCGGTCGACGTTGGCATAGTGTCCCCAGAGTCCGGCGAAACAATCTGCCTGCAGTTCCTGCCGAACCGACAAGGCATTCACCTCAGCCTCGGGTCGCCCCCTACTCTGGCGCCGAACTTCTTCGCTGATACCCAGCAGAGTCTGCACATGGTGCCCAACCTCGTGGGCGATCACGTAGGCCTGCGCGAAGTCCCCGGGCGCACCGTGTCGATTCGCAAGGTCGTCAAAGAACGAGAAATCCAGGTACAGTTGCTGATCTGCGGGGCAATAGAATGGGCCCACAGCCGAGGAAGCCATGCCACAGGCGGAGTTCACGCGCCC
>CAZWQK010000401.1:0-1795 GCA_964635835.1 uncultured Pseudomonadales bacterium | reverse complement strand
CGCCGCTGGCGATGCCGGGCAGCCACTGTTCCTGCTGAGCTCGGTCCGCTGCCAGCACCATGGCGTGGGCGGCGAGTACTGCACTGCTGAAATACGGGCCGCAAAATAATGAACGCCCCATCTCTTCGCAGGCAATGGCCAGCTCGACGGCACCGAATCCTGCGCCGCCCAGCTCCTCAGGCAGGTGAATGCCCGTTAAGGCAAGCTGTTGGCTGACCTGCAGCCACAGGCTTGGATCAAACCCTTGATCCGTGGCCATGAGTCTGCGTACCTCGGTGGTTGGCATTTTGTCTTTTAAAAATCGCTGAATGCTGTCCCGAAACTGGTCTTGGTCCTGGGTAAACGCGAGGGTCATATCTCTCTCCCTAATACGACGTCAACGGATGCTACCATGGTCATCAAAGAAAATTGGAGCTGGGGCAGCGGAGCGGATGAAGACCATAACCTGTGTAGAGGATCTGCGCGCACTGCATCAGCGCCGGGTGCCGAAAATGTTCTACGACTACGCCGAGTCCGGCTCCTGGACCGAGAGCACCTTTCGTCGCAATCAGCAGGCTTTTGCGGAAATTCGTTTGCGCCAGCGTGTAGCTCGGGACATCAGTTCGCGCAGTTGTTCAGTTCCTATGCTGGGTGAGCAACAGCGCATGCCGGTGGCGCTAGCGCCTACGGGACTGACGGGTATGCAGCACGCCGACGGCGAAATTTTGGCGGCTCAGGCAGCAGAGGAGTTCGGCGTGCCGTTTACCCTGAGCACCATGAGTATTTGTTCTATCGAGGACGTGGCCGCACAGACGAAAAAGCCCTTCTGGTTTCAGCTTTACCTGATGAAGGACCGAGACTTTATTCGCGCCCTGATTCAGCGCGCCAAGGATGCTGGCTGTAGTGCCTTGGTGCTGACCCTGGACCTGCAGATTATCGGTCAGCGCCACAAGGATCTGAAAAATCAGATGACAGCCCCGCCAAAGCTGACTTTGGCGAACTTGCTCAACATGGCAACCAAACCGCGGTGGTGCGCTGGCATGCTGGCGACCCGCCGCCACACGTTTGGCAACGTGGTGGGCCATGCCCGAGGCGTGGAAAACCTGACCTCGCTTTCGGCCTGGTCCGCCGAGCAGTTGGATCCCTCTTTGGGCTGGGATGACGTGGCTTGGGTACAGGAGCAGTGGGGTGGCAAGCTAATTCTCAAGGGCATTATGGACGCCGAGGACGCCGCTATCGCTGCCGGGTTAGGGGTGGATGCCATTATCGTCTCAAATCACGGTGGCCGACAGCTGGACGGCGCTCCAGCCAGTATCGAAGTGCTGCCAGAAATTGTGTCGAAGGTAGGCGGCGCCTGTGAGGTCTGGCTGGATGGCGGTATCCGCTCGGGTCAGGACGTATTTAAGGCTAAGGCATTGGGCGCAGATGCAACGCTTATCGGCAAAGCTTTCTTGAACGGTCTGGGTGCATTGGGCAAACCTGGGGTCACCCAGTGCCTTGAGATTATCGAGAAAGAGCTGGATCTGACCATGGCCTTTTGCGGCAAGACGAATTTAAACGCAGTTGGCCGCGATGTGATTTACACTGCTGGCGCATAACAAAAACTACATAGAGAGGGGAGAGTCATGGCGGTAACTACGCAGCTGTTTGATTTAACGGGTCAGGTGGCACTGATCACCGGGGCATCGAAAGGTATGGGCAAAGCCATGGCCCTTGCGCTGGCCGAGCACGGCAGCCAGGTAGTGATTTCCAGCCGCAAGCTGGATGCCTGCCAGGAGACGGCAGCGGAAATTAACGCCGCTGTGGGGGCAGAGCG
>CAZWQK010000400.1:0-1797 GCA_964635835.1 uncultured Pseudomonadales bacterium | reverse complement strand
ACGTGTCTACATCGTTGCCGTTAATCAAGTCGACGCCATCGATCTCAAGAATTCGCGCGCCCCGAATGATGCCTGCATTCGCCGCGGGAGAATTCGCCTCCACCAAGGAAATCACCAGCTCTCGTGGCGGAGTGGCGCTGATTAGCTCAAAAGACGCGCCGTAGCCGTAGACGATGCCCTGCTCACTGGCGGCCTGGTATTCGGCGGTGTCACGGGTGGAGTGAAAGCGGTCCTTAGGTTTGCCCGCCGGGGTTTTTTGCGGCGTTATCAGGGTGTCGAAGTAGTTAATGACCCCCTGGGTCGAAGGCGTTATGTCTTCCGGATCTGCGTAGTTGATCTCGTCGTACCATAGGTAGGTTTCCCAGGACCAAGAGCGCAGCCAATAGGCTTCGTCTTCAAAGCGCCCAAGCTTATCCGGAAAGCTCTGGGCGGCAGTATCGGTTCGAGGGTCACCGCAGGAATCTTTGTATAGGTCTGACGCCTGGAAATTCTGGGAGCCCGTGCTGCCCGAGCCGCTTGGCGGACTCGGCGAGGAGGGAGTTTGGGTATTGCCGCTGGAGCCGCCAGACCCGCTTGGCGGACTCGGTGGGGTAGGAGTTTGGGCATTGCCGCTGGAGCCGCCACCGCTGCAGGCTGAGAGGCAAAGTCCGCACAACAATAAAAGTGTCAGTGCTCTCATGCTACGCCAGGTGGTCATTCGCTGCATGCTCCCGCCAGTTATTGGCATCAGGGTTGCAAGAGCCATAACTTATTACGAATCAACAAAAGCGCCAACGCTTATTTGTTCTAGTCGCCGCGCTAAAAACATACTGCGGCGGTTATTTTTTTGTTCACAATAAGCGGATGTCGGAAACACTGAAATTTAATGACTACGAGGTCGCCGTGATTCGCTCCAAGCGGCGCAGAACCGTAGCGATTAAGGTGGATCTGGCGGGGGTGTCGGTGCGGGTGCCGCACAGTTTGCCGACTCGTGATATTCGCGCGCTGATTGTAGAAAAGCATCGGTGGGTGCTAGCCAAACTCAACTCCGCGGCGGCAAAGCGGCGAGCAGTGGCGGCCGCCGATCAGGAGCGTGCCCAGCTGGGTCATGGCAGCAGACTGCTGTATCAAGGCCAGCCCCTGACTTTAAGCCTGCTAGCAGGCGAGGTTACTACCATTGAGCAGCAGCCTGGCAAGCTCATCGTGCAAAGTCCCCAGGCCCTATCCGCAGAGCCAGACCAACTGCGAGCCATGGTGGAGCAATGGCTGTATGCCCGGGCGGTGGAAGAGCTGCAGCTTTGCGTTAACGTGTACAAGCAAAAAGTCGGCGCTAGTCCCAGCCGCGTGGACGTAAAGAATTACAGAGCGCGGTGGGGAAGCTGCAAACCCGATGGCAGTATTCAGCTAAACTGGCGTCTTATTCACGCGCCCATGCACATCATGGATTATGTGGTGATTCACGAGCTGTGCCATTTGCTGGAAATGAATCACAGCCCCAGGTTCTGGTCTGAGGTTGAGCGCGTGGACCCCCAATACCGAATGAAACGCCGCTGGCTGCAGGATAACGGCTGGCAGCTTAACTTTTAGAGCGGCCCTGGGCCGGTGACCGGTTTTTTGCATCAACAATAGGAAATAAGAATGACGAACAAGCCTGCGGTCAGTGTTGTTGATCTGGTCGATCGAGGTGTTGCGCTGAACACCATTGTCGCGGCCTTTGCCGCGGATCCCCTGCTGCGCTGGATCATGCCTAAGGCCGACACCTACTTAACCTTCGCCAGCGCTGCCCTTGATAGTTTTGGCGGCGCGGCTTTCGCTGCC
>CAZWQK010000399.1:0-1801 GCA_964635835.1 uncultured Pseudomonadales bacterium | reverse complement strand
GTTCAGCAGGGAAAGGTCCTCGGGCAAAAATGGATTCGCAGCGGGAAGCTGGAGGTTCGCGTCTGCGCTGGCGGCTGTCGGGTGGGGTGCTTGAGTCAGCTCGTAAGGCACGTCAAACCAAGGTTCCCGGGTAGCGGCGTCAAAGTCAGGGGTGGCCAGTTCTACTAGGGCGTTGTCCGGCGTGAGGTCATTGAGCAGGTTGCTGATTAGCTCGGGCTTGAAGCCTTCCATTAAGTAAGGGGCAACCAACAGATCTTCGGCCGGGTAGTCTTTCAGGCGTGGCGCCATTTGATAGACGAAACCCAGGGTCGACCCGGGCTCCTGGAATCGAAACGCAAGCTCAGCAACTGTGGCCTGTTCTTGATAGCGCCACTGCTCTGGTTCAACGGACCGCAAGCGCTCCAGCTGTTGAAACAGCAGGCCCAAAATATCGTCTACGTGCTGCTGGCCCAGAGTCGTGAGCTGGATGTTAACGGCCAGCAGGCTGGTGGCCTGGTCGAAGTCCTGGGAGCCCACGCCGAGGCTGTCGATCCAGCCCTTGGCCGTGAGCACGCTGTGCAGGCTGCCTGGCCCCTCATGACCCAACAGGTTCGATAGGTACTGCTCGGGTTTGTAGCGATAGCTCGCCAGGGTGTTTGCAGTGGGGAAGGACACGCTCAGGCGTGCGCGATCCTTCAAGGTTTTGGAGGTTAATCGCGCGGGCAGCTGGTTTGCCGTAAACACCGGCACATTGGGGTAACTTGGCCCCAGGTCTTTGTTAGGGATCTGGATGAACAAAGGCTCGACCAGAGCCTGAAGGTCATCCAGCGAACGGTTGCTTAACACCACCAGGCCCATTTGATCGGCGGAATAGTTGTCCTCAAACCAGCGATCCAGATCCGCTTTCACGTCCCCGGCCAAGGTGTCCAGCGAGCCAATGGTGAATCGGTGTCCCGGATGAGCGGGATTTAACGCCTGCTTGCTGACCATGTAGCCACGCCAGCCGTCATCCTTGATTTGCATTTGATATTCCGAGTGCACGGCATTTTTCTCGCGATCCGCGTACTCGGCGCTCAACAGCGGGTCGATAAAAAAGTGCGCAAAGCGATCGATGCCCTCGTCCAGGGCACTGTTCTTGATATCAAAAAAGTAGTTAGTGTGATCCAAGGCAGTATAGGCATTGGACGATCCACCGTTCGCCGTAATGTACTTTTGAAAGGTATCCACTTCCGGGTATTTGGCGGTGCCGATAAACAGCATGTGCTCTAAAAAGTGCGCCAGTCCAAGGCGATGGTCAGGATCATGAAAGCTGCCTCGGTAAACCGACAGCGCCGCCGCAGATTTGTCTGTTTGCGGATCCGACACCAACAGTACCTGCAGCTTGTTGCCAAGGGTCAGATGGCGATAGCTGCGCTGGTCGTTCGGGCTTTTACGCGGTTCAATGAACTGAGCCGCGGCGGTTGCACCAACGGCATTGCTCCCCCGGTCTTGTATTGACGCCTCTGGCGCTTGCCCGTTCTGAGGCGGTGCGGTTTGACAGGCCGCCACCATTAGCAGCACACCGGCGCAGCCCATGCGGGTGTAGTGGGCGATCAGGTGCTGAGAACCGGTTAGCAAATTCATGGGTGAACTCCTGTTTGTGATGACGCCAGGTAAGCAGTGCCGCGTCATCGTCTTCGGGTTATCGTCAACGACACGGAAGGGTAGCTAAGCGCCTAGGCTAGTGCGATGGTACCGCCTTAGACAATCTATAGTCTGCCATGAAGCCTCGATGAGTAGGCAGTATCAACAGCCCGATGCCCCGCTGACCGTTGATGCCCCT
>CAZWQK010000398.1:0-1804 GCA_964635835.1 uncultured Pseudomonadales bacterium | reverse complement strand
AGGTGATCGGCTAGCGCCGCCTGGCTGTTTACCCAATCTTTCACCACAACGTTGGGAAAGTCAGGGCCATAGGTTTTGCCAGTGTCAGGGTTGATGGTGCGTGGGCCGCTACTGCCGTGGCAGCCGCCAAGGTTGTTCAGGCTGACGACAAAGAAACGATCGGTATCGATGGCCTTGCCCGGGCCGATGCAGGCATCCCACCAGCCCGGCTTGGCGTCGTCTTCGTGGTGGTAGCCGGCGGCGTGGTGGTGGCCCGACAGGGCATGACAAATAAGCAGCGCGTTGGACTTATCTGGGTTGAGTTCCCCATAGGTTTCGTACACCAATTCATAGCTGGTGAGGGTCTCGCCGTTTTGCAGCACCAAGGGGGTCTGGCAACGAAAGTGTTTGGGCTCTACTAAGCCCACAGAGTTCGCTGGAAACGCCATTGATCTAGACCAATCCGTACGCCCGGGGCAATGATTGCTGCAAAATCGACAGCAGCAGAATCAACACCATGGGCGAAAAATCTAATGGGCCCGCAGTGGGCAGGATGTTTCTAAGAGGTGTCATAAGAGGCGCCAGCAGTTCCTCCAGTAGGGACAATGCAGGGTGATAGTTGCCTTGGCTAATAAAGCTGGCGATGACCAACAGCAGCGTTGACCACCAATAAAAATCCACGAGGATTGACAGAGTCCGCACCAGCCCCGCCACCAGGTATTGAGTCGCGCCAAGACTGCCCATGGTAATTAGCACGGCGAATGCGACGCCCATGAGCCAGGCGAGGATCAGTGACGCTAAATCCCACCGCCCGGTTTTTGGCAGTACTCGCCGCAGCGGTGCCAGGATGCCCTCGCTGCCTTTCACCACCGCTTGGCTGATGGGGTTATAAAAATCTGCAGCGCAGGCCTGCAATAAAAATCGCACCAGAAACAGCAACGTCGCCAGGCGAAAAATCAGATCAACGATCATATACAGGGTTGGGTTCATGCTTGGCTTCCAAATTCTTTGGCCAGAGTTTTGGCGCGAGCGGCAGCAGCGCGCAGAGCAGTGTCTACGGTTTGCGGTAGGGACTGTTCTGACAGCACGTTCAGTGCCGCTTCGGTGGTGCCTCCCGGAGAGGTGACGTTGCGCCGCAGGGTTGCCGGATCCGCATCCGGCTCGCAGGCCATTAGCGCGGCACCGCGAGCTGTCTCCACTACCAGTTGGCGGCTGGTATCCGGGTCCAGCCCCAGAGCCTGAGCCGTTGTCACCATGCTTTCCATGAGCAAGAAGTAGTAGGCCGGGCCACTGCCTGAAACGGCGGTTACCGCATCCAGCAGATGTTCTTCTTTGACCCAGACGCTGGAGCCCACGGCGTTAAGAATCTGTTGCGCGCTGGCGCGCTGGTCTGGGCTCACCGCCGCATTAGCGTAGAGGCCGGTAATGCCAGCTCCCAGTAACGCCGGCGTATTGGGCATACAGCGGACAATGGGTTGGTGCTCGGGTAGCCAGTCCTGCAGGCTGGCCATGTCAATGCCAGCAACAATTGAAATAACCAGTTGTTCGCTTTTCAGCGCCGGCAGCTGGGTGAGGACGCTGCCAATAATCTGCGGTTTGATGGCGAGCACGACAACATCGGCGTCCGCCACTGCTGCGGCGTTGTCTTGGGTGGTAGTAATGTCCATGCCCGCAAAACCGTCCAGTTGTTGTTGGGACGGATCCGCGGCGGTAATCGTTTGCGGGCGCGTGCCGCTGGCCAGCAGTCCCTTGATTAGACTGCCAGCCATGTTGCCTGCACCGATAAAAGTGATGGTCATTGTTGTTGTTCCAAAACTGCTGCGTA
>CAZWQK010000397.1:0-1806 GCA_964635835.1 uncultured Pseudomonadales bacterium | reverse complement strand
TTCTGACCATTGATGAGGCTCGCCAGCGCTTTGCCCGAGGCCTGCAGCTGGATTTTTCCCCATGCGGGCTGCCGGAACACTTCAGCGATCAGCTCAAAAGCTTGATCTGCGGACACCTTGCTTCTGCATTTGGTGGTGTGGCCGCTTGCCCAATTGAAGTGCTTTATCCCCAATCCGGCGCGGTAGCGAGAATTACCCTGGGTGATGACTGGCGAGTGCAGGTCAGCGAGGAGCTGCTGCAGGCGCTGAAGCGGCAGTTCGATACCGCAATCGTTAATTTAAAATACTAATTAAAGCAATGGATTAGATAGTAATTATGATGTTGTTTCGACTAAATTGCCTCGACTCCAGTCACTGAACCCGCGAACATATGCGCCCGGAACCACCAATGTCCGAAGACGCTCCGGCGGAAGTCCCGCTTGCGGCCCTGCAGAGCGCCTTGGACTACGCCCAGACGCAGTTGGCGTACTCTGGCGCAGAACCAAAACGCTTGGTGGTGGCCCTGAGCGGCGGCGCCGATTCTGCCGCCTTGCTGCATCTGGTCAGCCGCAGCATGGGCCAACGGTTTTCCCTGCTGGCGCTGCACGCGGACCATGGCCTGCAACCGGAGTCCCGGCAATGGGCTGAGCAGTGTCGCAAGCTTTGCCAGCGTTTGCAGGTGCCTATTGAGACCGAAGCGGTAACGGTGGCCGATACCGGAAATCTGGAGGCGGCGGCCCGGCAGGCCCGCTACAGCTTTTTCGCTCGGCATCTGCAGGACAATGACTTACTGCTGCTGGGGCATCATCAACAAGATCAGATGGAAACCCTGCTGCTGCGCATCCTTCAGGGCAGAGGGTTCCTCGGCATGCGGCGTTTCGGCAGCCTGGGTTCGGGGCATTTCCTGCGCCCGTTTTTGTCCTTGAACAAAGCCCAGTTGACGGCCTACTTGTCCGCCGCTGGCGAGCCCTGGATTGAGGATCCTAGCAACGCCCAGACGAGTTTCGATCGGAATTACCTGCGTCACCAGGTTATGCCGTCTCTGGATCGTCGCTGGCCCGATGCGGCCAGCGCATTGGAGCGTGTGGCCGCGGACTTGGCGGCACAGCAGGCGCTGCTGCAGGGTCATGCCCGAGCGCTGCCAAACCCGGTCCCTATGGCTGAGGTACCCCAAGAGCAGATGCAGGCCCGTGTTTGGCTGCGCGCTTATTTGGCCAGCCGCGGCCACTACGGCGTGAAAGACCGCGGCATTGACGAATTTTTTCGTCAGCACCAGCAAAGCGGTCGATCCCATATGGCTCTGGAGGCCGCTAACCCAGTGGGGGCAGCCAGCCTCTACGTTTGGCGAGATTGCATTTATTATGAAAATCGCCGGGAGTTGGCGGCAAGGCCCTGGCCCCAGGTCGTTACAGGCCTGCCCTGGCAGGGCACCTGGGCCCAGCAAACGCTGGTCCTAGACGCCAGCACTACTGATACCCCAGGCGCCTTAGGCTACCTGGGCTCCCTGCGGGTGCTTACCCGAGATCAATTCACCGCGCCCGAGACCGGCAGGCTTAACCCGGCTGACCGGCAAGGGCCGGGGAAGCTAAAACATCTTTTCCAGCGGCACCAGGTGCCCCCCTGGAGACGCCCGGGCTATCCGCTGGTATGCGATGATCGAGGGCTGGTCTGCATTCCCGGTATCTGGTTTCGAAATACGGCCGCGCTTGGCACTCATGTGACCGGCTATTGCACCGTTGGCTGGGAGGGTGAGCAGAGCATTGGCCGCTGATTCAAGGTTTTTTGATTCAAGGCTTCTGTTTCCAGGCTGCTGTTTCAAGGCTGCTG
>CAZWQK010000396.1:0-1815 GCA_964635835.1 uncultured Pseudomonadales bacterium | reverse complement strand
GGCTGTGCCTTTGCGTAGCGGGCCTGCAGTCCATTACCCGGGGAGATCGGGCTTGAACGACGACGAAGTTGGCGCAGAGCAGGTCGACAGTGAGTTTAATTACATCCGACGACGCGGTCGTTTCACCAAGGCTCAGGCTCAAGCCATAGACACTCTGACAGAACAATATCGCTGGTCTGGCGAGCTCGATCAGCGGCCCCTGGGTATCGAGATTGGCTTTGGCATGGGCGCTCAGCTATTGGCATGGGGCGACCAGCAGCCCCAATGGCTGCTCCTGGGAGTAGAGCTTTACCAGCCCGGCATTGGTGCCATGCTCTCGCGCCTGCACAAGCAAAACCTCGAAAACATCCGATTGGTAGACCAACCTGCCCAGCTTTTGCTGGCGCGTCTGCCCCGGCAGTGTATCGACGAGGTGCGCATTTTTTTTCCAGATCCTTGGCCGAAGAAGCGCCACAGCAAGCGCCGGCTTATTCAGCCGGAATTTTTGCAGCAGCTTCATGGTGCCCTAAAGGTCGATGGCTTAGTCCGGTTGGCCACAGATTGGGCCGAGTACGCCGAATGGATGGTAGAACACTTTGCCCAACACTCGGGTTTCGAATTAATCTCTGATGACATTCGAGGGGCCGATTCGCCAGGCGTAGGTCTGGCCCCGGAGGAGGCCATACGCGACGTCACTAAATTTGAAGCACGCGGACAGAGATTGGGCCATGAGATCCGCGACCTGCTGTATCGTCGGCTTCCGCTTTCATGAAGTCCCTGCAGTTGAGGCCAGCCGTTGAAGGCAAAGCGAATCTCTGATTAATGCAGACTCGCACTCTGTTATGGTTGCGGCCGACGCGGGGTAAAAACTTATCAAGAGCGTAAATAAGACAACAGCGTTTTGAGAGGCGACATGGCAGCGACCGAAGTGGCTAACGTACTCTGCATGAAATGGGGTACCAAGTATTCAGCAGACTTCGTCAACACCCTCTACTCCATGGTGTCGCGCAACATGCAGCGCGCGTTCCGCTTCGTGTGCCTGACCGAAGATGGTGCTGGGCTGCATGAGGATATAGAAGTATTTCCCCTGCCCGAACTGAACGTGAACCTAGCCGGCCCGGAGCGTGGCTGGAATAAATTGGCGGTTTTTGCGGGGGAACTTTACGACTTAAAGGGCACCGTGCTGTGTTTGGATCTGGATTTGATTATCACGGGGCCCCTGGACGATTTCTTCGACTATCCCGGTGAAGTCCTGATCATCAGAGATTGGATCAAAAAAGACGGCACCGGCAACTCATCGGTTTATCGCTTTGAGGTTGGCGCCCACGCTGAGGTCTTAGCCGAATTTGAGCGAAGGTTCGACGAGGTGAAGAAACAACATCGCAATGAGCAGGAATATATGTCCGCGGCCATGCAGGCCAAGGGCGCTCTGGGCTACTGGCCAGATCACTGGTGCCGCAGTTTTAAGCGCCACTGTATTCAGCCTTTCTCAATGATCTTGGCTCGAGACACCCTGCAGCCGCCGGATATGCGGGTCCTGGTATTTCATGGCAAACCCGACCCAGATGACGCCATTGCTGGCACCAGCGGTAAATGGTACCGCCGTTTCAAGCCCGCTACCTGGGTTGCAGCGCATTGGCGTTAACCAGGGCTAACGAGATCAATAAGCGGGCCAGATGATAAAGCAAGTAATCTGTATCAATTGGGGCAGTAAGTACGGGGCGGAATACGTCAATCGGCTTTACGGCATGGTGGCAAGACATGTCACCCCGCCCTTCACCTTCACTTGTTTTACTGACAACAGCGATGGCTTTCGATCCGAGGTTCGAGCAGAGC
>CAZWQK010000395.1:0-1831 GCA_964635835.1 uncultured Pseudomonadales bacterium | reverse complement strand
TCCCAGAACCACCAGCCGCCCCAGCCCAGTTCGTAGTAGGCCCACCAGCTGCCCAAGGCGATACCGCAGGTCAGCAGCGCCCAGGCCATGTTGGTCCAGGTGCGGCACCAGCGCGCCCAGGTCGCATCGACCCGACCCTCCAACAGCGCAGCCACGGCCATGGCAAAGGGAATGGCCAGGCCCACGTAGCCTGCGTAAAGCAGCGGCGGATGAACAATCAATCCAAAATCCTGTAGCAGCGGATTGAGGTCAGCGCCGTCAGCTGGCGTCAGAGGAATCAGGCGCAGGAACGGGTTACTGGTAAACAGTGCAAAACAGATGAAGCCTAAATTCAGCAGGGAGAGCACGCCCAGTGCTCGGGCGGTGAAGCGCTCGGGGTATTGATCTGAGCGCAGGGCGAAAGCCAGCATCCAGGTGCCCATGATCAAAATCCAAAGCAGGTAGGAGCCTTCGTGACCGCCCCAAGCGGCACTGATCTTGTAGTACCAAGGCAGCAGCGAGTTGGACTGGTTAGCCACATAGCTCACGCTGAAATCGTCCACCATGAAGGCGTAGACCAAGGCAACAAAAGCCAACAGGCTGAAGGCCCATTGCCCAAACACCATGGACAGCACGCCGTTTTGCAGCACCGGCTCTTTAGGGGCATAGAGTCCAAGGCAGGCACCACCCAGGGCCAGCACCGACGCTAGCATAAGAGCAAAATTACCCAGCTCAGGAATCATAGCCTGCCCCCGCTGGCAGCCTAGTTTGATCTTGTGCTGACGCCGGATAGCCCGGCATGGACGGCGCTTGCTTCACCGGCTGCTGGCCCTGAAGTTCCATGAGCTCTGGCGGCATGTAATTTTCATCGTGCTTTGCCAGCACCTCAGTGGCCTCGAAGACACCGTTTTGGCTGATCTGGCCCTGCACCAGAATGCCCTGCCCCTCGCGAAAGAGATCCGGCAGAATCCCGGTATACCGCACCATAAATTCAGCGCCTTTGTGATCGGTGAGCACAAAGCTAACGCCCAAATCCGACTCGCTGCGCTGAACGCTGCCGTCCAGTACCATGCCGCCAGCGCGCAGGGGTTCCCCCACCGGGGCTTTACCCGCAACCACATCCGCAGGCGGGTAGAACATATTCATGTTCTCACCCGAGATCTGAATCAATAACGCGGTGATCCCGCTGGCCACCAGCAACAAAAATAACGCCAAATACAGGCGCTGTTTGCGCTTTGGATTCATGAGTTGTTTTCCGTGCTATGGGTTGTTGGAGCATCTCGCTGGGCAAGTTCCGCCTGCTGACGCAAACGCCGGGTGGTGGCAACAAACGCCCCGCGCGCGCTTAGCCAGCTAGCGACTAACACTAGGGCCGTCGTGCCGTAGGCGGTCCAAACATAAAACCCGTGCTTACCCATTTGCAGCAAGTCGGCAAAAGAATCGAAGTACATTTAGCGCGGGCCCCCTGCCTGGAGCCATTCGCGGACCCAGCGCGCGCCCATTTCTCGGCGCAGAATTTCCGTGCGCATCCGCACTAACACAATAAAGCCCGCAAAGGCGTAAAAAGCCAGCACCATGACCAATAGCGGCAACCACCTCTCGCTGGGCATAGCGGGTTTTTGGGTCAGCCCAAAGGACGCTGGCTGATGCAGGGTATTCCACCACTCCACCGAATACTTGATGATGGGAATGTTGACCGTTCCCACCATGGCGACTAACGCGCTGGCTCGGGCGCGGAGGTCTTGATCAGCAATGGCCTCACGCAGGGCATAGATTCCTACGTAGAGAAAAAACAGCACCAGTGTGGACACCGTTCGGCCATTCCATTCCCACCAACTGCCCCAGGTGGGTC
>CAZWQK010000394.1:0-1843 GCA_964635835.1 uncultured Pseudomonadales bacterium | reverse complement strand
GGGTAAGCCTCGCGTGATTGCCGAGACTGGAGCCGGACAGCACGGTGTGGCGACCGCCACCGTTGCCGCGCGCCTAGGTTTGGAGTGTGACATCTACATGGGCGAAGAGGATGTCCATCGCCAGAGCCTGAACGTTTACCGCATGAAGTTGATGGGAGCCAATGTCACCCCCGTTACCTCGGGATCGAAGACCTTGAAAGATGCGATGAACGAAGCCATGCGGGATTGGGTCACCAACGTAGACAATACCCACTACATCATTGGCACCGTAGCTGGTCCTCATCCTTATCCCATGATGGTGAGAGACTTTGCCTCGATTATCGGCCAAGAAGCGCGGGCGCAGATGCTGCAGCAAGTCGGCCGCTTGCCCGATGTGGTCGTGGCTTGTGTGGGCGGTGGCTCTAACGCCATGGGTATTTTTCATCCTTTTATCGACGATGCAGACGTGGCACTAGTGGGTGTGGAAGCCGGCGGCCATGGCTTGCACACCGGGGCCCACGCGGCGCCGCTAAACGACGGCACCGTAGGTGTGCTGCACGGCAATAGATCCTATTTGATGTCCGACGCCGACGGCCAGGTTATGGAGACTCACTCGGTGTCAGCAGGATTGGACTATCCCGGCGTAGGGCCGGAGCATGCTTACTTAAAAGACATTGGTCGCGCGACCTATGCGGCGGCCACAGACGACGAAGCCATGGCAGCCTTCCGCATGCTCAATCGGCAGGAGGGGATTTTGCCGGCCCTGGAAACCAGCCACGCTCTGGCGTGGGTTGTGGCTAACGCACCGTCTATGTCGCCGGAGCAAACGATTCTGGTGAATTTGAGCGGACGCGGCGATAAGGACATTCTCACGGTCGCTGACATCGACGGTATCACCCTGTAATGGATCAAAATCAACAGCAAGCCGGTCGCATTGCCCAGCGATTTGCGGCGCTCAAAGAACAAGGCAAGACGGCCTTGGTCACCTTTGTTACTGCCGGCGACCCCGGCACTGACTACACCGTGCCGGCCATGCACGTGCTGGTGGCCGCAGGGGCAGATTTGCTGGAGCTGGGCATTCCGTTTTCAGATCCGGAAGCCGAAGGGCCAGCTATTCAGGCGGCGAACGAACGGGCGTTAGCCCAAGGCATGACGCTGTCCAAGGTGTTAGACATGGTTGCCGAATTTCGTCAGCGGGACGAGGCCACACCGGTAATTTTAATGGGCTATCTAAATTCCGTATTGGCAATGGATCAATTTGCTGAACGGGCGAGCACGGCAGGGGTTGATGGCCTGATCATGGTGAATCTGCCGATGGAAGAGGCGGGTGATCTGCGTCAGGCCTTGGCCGGGCAGCAAATGGACCTGGTGTCATTGGTCGCCCCAACCTCCAGCGACCAGCGCGCCAGCGATATCGTTAGCAATGCAAGCGGCTTTATTTACTACGTGTCCTTGAAGGGCACTACCGGTAGCGGTGCGCTAGCCGTTGATGAAGTGGCCGAGCGCACGGAGTATTTGCGTTCTATTACTGACGTGCCCGTGTGTGTTGGCTTCGGCATCAAAGATGCCGCAACAGCCGCTGCTGTGGCTCAGCATGCCGATGGCGTGGTAGTGGGTAGCGCCCTGGTTCAGCTAATGGCTGAAAGCTCCAGCGTAGAAGAGGCGGTGGCAAGCCTAGGCCAAGCGACCGCTGCGATTCGACAAGGTATCGATGTCTGAGATTGAAACAATCGAAACCAAAGACCTTAGTGCCTGGCTAACGTACATCGACGGCCAGCACACCCAGTCTATTGATCTGGGATTGACGCGCTTCACGCGTGTGCTAAACGAACTGGACCTGCAGCAACCGGCCCCGCGAGTTATT
>CAZWQK010000393.1:0-1855 GCA_964635835.1 uncultured Pseudomonadales bacterium | reverse complement strand
TAGACGACAAAATTAATGCAGCTGCGGCAAAGAATAATGAACCCATCAGCGTCTTAGCTGAACGCTTCACTGTTGCCTATACAGAGGATATGGCGACCCTCGGAGTGCGTCCGCCAGACATCGTGCCCAAGGCCACACACCATATCGAAGAAATCATTACCATGATCGAACAGCTCATTGCTCAGGAAAATGCCTACGCCAGTGACGGCCATGTACTGTTCCATGTGCCGTCGGATCCCCTGTATGGCAATTTATCTAAGCGCAGCCTCGAGGACATGCTTGCTGGCGCACGCGTCGATGTCGCCGACTACAAAAAAGACGCCAAAGACTTCGTCTTATGGAAACCCTCCAGCGGCGAACAACCAGGCTGGGATAGCCCTTGGGGGCGTGGGAGACCTGGCTGGCACATTGAGTGTTCAGCCATGATCAAAAAACACTTGGGTGAGACCATAGACATTCATGGCGGCGGGTCAGACCTCACTTTTCCCCACCATGAAAATGAGGCGGCACAAAGCCGCTGCGCTAATCAAACCAGCGACTACGTGCGTTATTGGCTACATAACGGCATGTTGACCATGGGCTCGGAAAAGATGTCCAAATCCGTGGGTAATGTGCTGACCATTCACGGCTTGGCACAACAACACTCCGGTGAAGTGCTGCGCTACGCTTTGTTGTCAGGTCAATATCGCTCTAGTCTGTCTTGGTCCGATGAACTACTGAGTCAGGCTCGAGCCAGCCTCGACAGCCTGTACCAGTGCTTACGCGACAACCCGGGTGATGCGCCGCTCACCAGTAATGACTTTGCCAATGGCACCGCTGCAGAGGATCCCCAGAGTGTGGTTGAGGCTCTTGCCGACGACCTCAATACGCCACAGGCCTTAGCGGCCTTGCACGAGCTTGCCAACCGTTTACGCAGAGCCACAGATGCCCAATCTATTGCTAGCGCACGGGCACAATTGCTGGCGGGTGGCTGGCTTCTAGGATTACTGTACGAAGACCCAGAGCGCTATTTTACCGCTAGCAAAAACGCTAGCAAATCCTCCATCAGCAACGACGAAATCGATGCCAAAATTGAGGCCAGAAAAACTGCACGCAAAGACGGCGACTATCAACTCGCTGATGACATTCGCGACGAATTGGCCGCTGCAGGTATCGAACTGGAGGACTCCCGCGAGGGAACACGCTGGCGCCGTTTGTAATGTACCCCATTGCAATCGTCGGTTCGAACAGCGCTGCAGATTTAGCCGCGCTGGCCTGCACCGCGGCTGGTTTTTCCGAGATACAACGATTTAGTCCCAGCAATACCTACGAGCAATATCTTGCGCCCATTCCGGCGAATGCTACCCGTCTGATCGGAGCACTCTGCGATATCCCCATAGACGAGCTAGGACGCGTACCCCAACGCGCGCAAATTCGTCTGGGTCAGTCAGGTTATCTGCTATCAGAGTTGCCATTGGGAGAGTTTTACCGACAACGCTATGGAGCCCCAATGCTCAACTGCAGTGAGGAGGAATTGCGCAGCGCCCTTGGCTCAGAGTCACCACCCACCCCCGAATCACTAGACGCCGAAGACTTGAATCGTATCGAGGATGCCCACTCGCTGACCTTGGTTACTGAGCGTTTGCGACACCGACTAACCGAGCCGAAGACCACACCCCCTTGGTGTTGGTTCAGTGTCAGCACAGATTTAGCAGAACCGGTGGGTGCCAATATAACCTGGCTGCGGGGCAACCAACGCATCTGGCAAGCGACCTTCATGCTGCTGGATCTGCTCACGTGACTCGCGGCCGATTATGGCCTGAAAATCACGCACCATGGCAGGATACGGGTGAGGCCCGGCTACCGTACCAATGAT
>CAZWQK010000392.1:0-1862 GCA_964635835.1 uncultured Pseudomonadales bacterium | reverse complement strand
TGTCCGCTATGCCCCTTTACCCAATGCCATTCCACCTGATGCTTGGCCACTGCGGCATCAAGGCGCTGCCAGAGCTCCTGATTTTTGACGGGTTGACGCTGGGAGGTCTTCCAACCATTGCGCTTCCAACCGTGGATCCACTGGGTGATACCCTGGCGCACGTACTGAGAGTCTGTGGTTAAGCTGACTTGGGAGTTTGGGGTTAACTGCTCTAATCCCTGAATCGCCGCCATCAACTCCATTTTGTTGTTCGTGGTCTGTCCTTCAGCGCCGGCAAAAACCTCTTCGGCACCATCCTTGCGCACCAAGGCCGCCCACCCACCGGGACCTGGATTGCCTCGACAGGCACCGTCAGTGAAAACTTCAATCGTCATTGATCTTGTAGCTCCTGTACCCAACAAGAAATAATTTGAACACGCTAACCGTCGCGCCGTGATTGGACCGTGGGCGTCAATACCAATCCACGCTTTGGTGCTTGCGTCAGCGCCGTCCGGCCGATCAGTTTGCCTCCTTGGCGGACCTTAAAGGCACTTAACACGACCACACCGCCAACAGGCAGCTGGCGGAACAGAGGTCTCAGCAACGGCGCTACCTTACTCCAACATTGACCTAAAAAAATCCCTGGTCGAACCATGACCTTACCCACGCTGGTATGGCGTAACCTGACGCATCGTTGCCGAAACTTTTGCGCTGACGGTGCCGGCAAGACCCTGTAGCAAGGCGGTTGCTCAAGACTAAGATTTAGCAACGCCAGCCAGTCTAAAAGACGGATGGGACTGATTAACCGGCGTCCCCGCAGCGGGTTATCCGTGCTCCGAGCTAGCCATGCGCGTAGTCCCGTTAGGCTGAATGGGTTGAAACTGCAGATCAGCAGGCGGCCTCCAGGCTTTAGCACCCGCTCCACCTCGCGGATGCATGCCCGAGGATCCGCGTGAGTCTCAAGTGTGTGATGAAGAACAACGCCATCCAAGGAGTTAGAGGCAAAGGGAAGGTGATCACAAGATGCTTGAATACACTGAACGGCATTGGCCTCTCTGGGTGCCGCCAAGGAGGATTCAGTAACAAATACCGGTAGTCTCACCATGCACTGGGCCAAGGCGTTGGGCATCGTACTTTCTTCGCCGATCCAAAGCACGGCATCGCCAAGCATCCGTCGCAGCAGGGGCTGCAATAAAGTCGCCTGATGTTCCACCAAACGGTGCCCTAGGGTACTGCGCCAAAGGTTGCTCTGGCCGCCTGGCGGTGTGTTCGGAGTCATAGACTGCTTACCCAGTAGGTCGCGAAGCTGTTAACATTCGCGGCTTTGGAAATTTCAGACAAAAGGCTACATCAACATTAACTTTGTACGCTACCGTTTTACCCAGATCACCGTCCGATTAGTGGCGCTAACCTGTGCCGGGGCCTTGCATGTAGGCTGTGCTGGTTTAACAGATTCAGTCAGCGGCCCGGCTGCGAGAACCTCCACTGCGCAGGTGCGAAGCACAGCGCCGGATGCACCATCCCCGGACCCATCCGGCGGCACATCATTGCAGCCTGCAGCAATGAACGCCCCCGGCGATACCGCGAAAGGTTCCCAAGCCCAAGCTGACCTCTGGCACAATCTGCGCCGAGGTATGAGGCTGGATCATCGTATCGAGGAAAAACGGGTCGCCCAGGAGCTGCGCTGGCTGCAGCAAAATCCCCAGTACTGGGTTCGGCTGGGGCCCAGGATGCAACGCTATTTGCCCTATATCCTGAGTCAGGTGAATGCTCGGGATTTGCCTGCCGAATTAGCGCTGCTGCCCATTATCGAAAGCGCTTTAGACCCTTATGCGTTTTCGCCCTACGGGGCTAATGGCCTGTGGCAGTTCATGCGCCCAACC
>CAZWQK010000391.1:0-1867 GCA_964635835.1 uncultured Pseudomonadales bacterium | reverse complement strand
AGGTCGGCAGTAAATGTACTTTGGCTTCTGGCAAACCCGCGTTTGCCGCCTGATCGCCAATTAATAACTCATAGGGTATGTGGCGATATCGAAGGTAGGCCAGCATTTTACGCGTGTAAGGGGAGCCGGGTACGCCCTTTAAAAGCAAAGGTTGGTCAGTGGCCATAGAGCCTCCGTTGCGCTGGTGAAAGTTGGGTATTGCAGTTGCAAGCGTTCAATAATGGCAACCATTAGAGTGAAGGTATTAGAAGGGCGCGGGTTAAGCAAGGGGACTGCTTGACCCATAGCCGCCAATGCGCCGGGCTGTTAACAAGCTAGACGATGCCTACCCAGCGTTTCCTGGCGATATCCTCATCGGCGCAGCCGGGCTACTATCCGAGCAAAAGCCATGCTGAGCGTCTGATGTCCGAGCAAACCAGCCAAGAAACCTATTTCGGTTTACCCAGTTTTTGGTTTCAGCGTCCCGACGACGATGTCGATGACGTGTTCTACGAGCATGCCCGAATGGTGGCCCACATCGACGACGCAACCATGGCATCAATCACTGACTTCTATCGAGAATTCATTCCGGCTCAGGCCAGCGTTCTTGACCTAATGTCCTCCTGGCTATCGCACCTGCCGCCGGAGCTGCAGCTCAGCCGTGTCGCTGGCTTGGGTATGAATGCCGAGGAACTGGCGGCAAACCCCCAGCTCACGGAGTGGTGCGTGCACAATCTGAATCAAACAACTAGGTTACCCTTTGCTGAAGCCAGTTTTGACCGGGCGCTAATCGTGGTGTCCATTCAATACCTAACCCGGCCCGTTGAGGTGCTGCAATCGGTGCTTGACGCTTTGCAACCTGGCGGCGCCATCGCCATTGCTATGTCTCATCGACTGTTCCCCACCAAAGCCATCGCTGCCTTTCAGGGCATGGAGCGAGACGACAAAATGAAGTTGGTCGGTTACTGTTTGCAGCAGGCGGGGTTTGGCGATATCGCGTTTCATGATCGCTCGCCTCTTGGGGCTGATCCGCTGTGGATTATGACTGCAAGCAAGCTCTAATCTACCCTTGGGTGCGATTGCACTAGGCTGCGGCAAAATATGGAGGGGACTATGGACATCGTGCCGGATTCAGTGCGCGACGCGAATATATCAACCACCACCCTGGCAGTGAGGGATGGGCTCCACTTCGAGGTGGATCAATGCGGCGATGGTGAGGAGTTGGCGCTGTGTTTACATGGTTTTCCTGAACACAGTTTTTCCTGGCGCTATCAGCTACCGATGCTCGCGGACGCCGGATTTACTGCCTGGGCGCCGAATCTGCGCGGCTACGCTAGCAGCAGTCGTCCTGCAGGGCTCCAGGCCTATCGGCTGGATGAGCTGGTTGAAGACGTTGCCCGCATCATCGAGGCCAGCGGTAAAGAGCAGGTAACCCTCATCGCCCATGATTGGGGGGCAGTGATCGCCTGGGAATTTGCTCTGCGGCAGCGAATGCCCCTGAAGCGACTGATTATTTGCAATGTACCTCACCCCCAAGCCATGCAGGACGCCTTTGGCTGGACTCAGCTGAAGAAAAGCTGGTACGTCTTTTTCTTCCAGATTCCCTGGCTGCCAGAATATTGGCTTGGACGAGACCAGGCACGGGCCATCGCGGACATGTTTCTTACCACGACCAGCAACCAGAGCCGGTTCCCAACAGACGTCCGTGAAGTCTATCGGCGCAATGCCGCCCAGCCCGGTGCGCTGACGGCAATGATCAACTTTTATCGAGGCTTGCTGCGCGGCAAACGCAGTCGTCCAAGAGTGGATCCACGCACGCCAATAACAACGCCCACCCTGATGATTTGGGGGGAGGATGATGTGGCGCTGGATAAGAGCACGACGCTGA
>CAZWQK010000390.1:0-1877 GCA_964635835.1 uncultured Pseudomonadales bacterium | reverse complement strand
AGGCTCCCTGACCGCTGCTGACGCGTAGTGGCTTGTGCGGTTGGTGAATACTGGGCCCCCTGATACGCTGATGTTTCATTCACCAATCCATCAAGCTGAGGCTTAGGAGCATCACAAGCAGGCAATGACACTAGCGCAGCCCGGCGGGCTGGAAAATCTTGGGCTATCCGAGGTCGGCGAACGCGATCCGCGCCCGGGAGAAATACAGGTCGCAGTAAAAGCCAGCAGCTTGAATTTTCATGACTATGCCGTTGTCGCTGGCATGATTCCCGTGGAGGCCAGCCGCATCCCCATGTCGGACGGTTCTGGCGTGGTGACCGCGGTTGGTTCCGGCGTCAGCGAGTTCGCCGTTGGCGACCATGTCCTTGGCTGCTTCTTCCCAAACTGGCAAGACGGTGACGCTGCCTACGAAAAGCTGCTGGGCGTACCCGGCGATCACGCCAACGGTTTCGCGGTCCAGCAAGTTACTATGCCGGCCTCGGCCTTTACCCGAATGCCCCAAAGCTATAGCCACGAGCAAGCAGCCACTCTGCCCTGCGCGGCGTTGACTGCTTGGCGCGGCCTGATGGTAGAAGCCAAAATCAAACCCGGTGATGTGGTGCTTACTCAGGGTACTGGCGGCGTGTCGATCTTTGCTCTGCAATTTGCCAAAGCCGCAGGCTGCCGAGTCATTGCCACATCCTCCTCGGACGAAAAACTCGACAAACTGAAGTCGTTAGGCGCAGACGAACTGATCAACTACAAGAGCACACCGGACTGGTCTGCCGAAGCCTTGAGGCACACCGACAACCGAGGCGTGGACGTGATTGTAGAAATCGGCGGTGCTGGCACGCTGCCGCAGTCCATTAATGCGGTTCGGATCGGTGGACACATCTCCCTAATTGGCGTGCTCGCTGGCTTCGAGGGCAACGTGCCCACAGCGGCGCTGTTTTCTAAAAATGCTGAGCTTAAAGGCATCACTGTGGGCAGTCGGCAACAGCAGCGGGATATGATCGCCGCTATTGAGGCCAACGGCATTGCGCCGGTCATCGACAGCACATTTTCATTGTCCGAGCTTAGAGATGCCTTTCGGCACCAAGAGTCGCAAAAGCACTTTGGCAAAATCTGTATCGCAATCTAACCTTGAGTTTCTTCGGCGTCTCAGACCAGCAACGGTAAACAACAGTGCGAAGTGCAACTAACGACACTGCGCTGATTCCCCAGCTGAACCCGGATTGGCTTACCGCTTTGCAGGTTGCGGGGATTTGCCTTACGTCTCTGAAGCCCATTGGCGCCCTGGTTGAAGGTTTGGATCTTGGCGCGCCTAATCCACCGCCGCCCTTCGTGGTCGAGATCTTGGAACTCATCATGGCTGAGCGGGGATTCGTTGTTTTGCGCAGCGATAAAGCTCTGGGCGCAAAAGCGTATGGCTGCACTTGGGCATGACCGGTGCGGTAATCGAAAAGGCATCAGACACGGATGCTTTTTGTTTGCTTGATGCCAACGCACTGCGGCAGCTGTGTCACGACTACAACGATCTGTTAAACGCCGGCCTCAGGGACGGTTACGCCATGGCTTTTGCATACGAAACCAACGACTGTCTGTTCATCGACAACATGGCCGTGGCCCATCGCGCCGCTGCCGAAGCCCACCTGCCACCAGAGCAGCAAGGACTGCGCATCATGCACCGCAGCACGGTGAAAGGAGTTCACGCACTTAAACCCAGCTTTGGTCTACCACCTCAGCTCAACATATACGGGCCCAGTCCGCTGGGCGCCGGAGTTTGGCAGACGGACGGCCTTGGTTTTCGCTGGGACGGTACCATCGCCATGCGCAACTAGTCTGGGCTGTGCTTTGCCAGCCGAGGCGTGTAACTTATAATGTCCGACATTATTTTT
>CAZWQK010000389.1:233-1885 GCA_964635835.1 uncultured Pseudomonadales bacterium | reverse complement strand
TTGGCCAGTTGAGCACGGCGGCACCGGCTGGAGCATTCGCGAGAAGCAGGTGTTTTCTGACGCCATGGCCCTAGCCGGAGCACCTATGATCATGCCCTTTGGCATCGATATGGTTGGGCCTGTTATTTACACCTTTGGCACACAGGCGCAAAAAGATCAGCACCTACCGGGCATTCTGGACGGCAGCACTTGGTGGTGCCAGGGCTACTCAGAGCCCGGCAGCGGCTCTGATTTAGCGTCTTTGAAAACCAGTGCGGTGCGCAATGGCGACCACTACGTGGTAAACGGCCAAAAGATTTGGACCACCAACGCGCACAAAGCCGACTGGATTTTTGCGCTGGTAAGAACGGATCCCGACGCTAAAGCCCAGCGCGGCATTAGCTTTTTGTTAATCGACATGAACACACCGGGCCTGGAAGTGAAGCCCATCGTATCAATCGACGGTATGCATCACCTCAATCAGGTGTTTTTCGAGAACGTGCGAGTGCCGGCTGAGAACCTTGTTGGCGAAGAAAACGCTGGCTGGACCTACGCGAAATTTTTGCTGGGTAATGAAAGGGCCGGCATCGCCAATGTCGCAGCCTCCAAGCGACTGGCGGGACAGTTGAAAAACATTGCCAATGCCGAAGCCGACGGCATAGGCGGAAGTCTGGCGGACTCCTCCGATTTTATGATGCGCCTGGCCGGTGTTGAGGTGCAGTTAAATGCCCTAGCGGCACAAGAAGCCAGGGTTATTGCCAGCATGGAGTCTACCGGTAGTCCCGGTGACGCAGCGTCCATGCTGAAAATTATTGGCTCCGAGGTAGAGCAGCAGCTACACGCATTAAGAGTGGAAGCCATCGGCTACTACAGCCTGCCTTTCGAGGTACCGCTGATTCGGGGTGAGAGCAACTTACCTGCGCCGGGCCCTGACTATGCGGTGAGCGCGGTCGCAGACATGAACTTCAGCCGTGCAGCGTCTATTTATGGCGGTTCCAATGAAATTCAGCGCAATGTCATGGCTAAGGGTGTGTTGGGGTTGTAAGGGGCTGCCAAGGTTGATACTGGCTTCACACAAGTCCTGAAATAGGAGGCCGGCAGTGGGCGGTCTGCTCATCAACATTGCCCTGCGGACTGGTTAAGAGCCTATTGGCAAGGTTGAGCGAAAAGGTTCTGAAAGCGCCGGAAAAATGGAGTTCCATACCGAATCTCCCGATGTGCTCAGTGGCTAACCCTGTACAACTGGCTAGTCGATCTGTGCTCTTGTTCACATCTGGAGCACATCAGAAAAGGGTTAAGGTGGGATCTTTGCCACCCCCTGTTGTTATACTCAGAGGGTTTCGGCGGTAGTGTTGGTGAATGCGGTTTCTCAAAGTTTTTGGTTTGAGTAGCGAGGACAATCCTCCTATAACGCCGGAGTCATTTATTCTTTGGGAACCATGTTCCCAAAGCCACGGAGAGATCGTTCCCGGCTATGCCAAATACTTGTTGGATCTGGGCTATCACGTGGTGGTGCTAATGACTCCAGAGCGCATTAGCGAAGGGCTTTTTGCACGATTTACCCACTCAAGACTGTGTCTTGCAACCTTGTCCCAGCGGCAGATTCGCCGTTTCATGAAGACACAAAATGTCCACGTTGCGGCTGGTATCTTGATCTCGACGGCGGGCAAAAT
>CAZWQK010000389.1:0-223 GCA_964635835.1 uncultured Pseudomonadales bacterium | reverse complement strand
GGCGCTCCTGACTTGATGCAAGTTTTCGGTGGAGCACCGCCAGAAAACGTGTATTTGGTTGAACACGATATGCGTCGTCGGCAGGGCAAGGGCTACAGGCCAAGCCGAGTGATAACGCTAAAAGCAATGGCCCCAGAGTTTGGTGATACTTACGTTGTGAATCCTCATTACTTTGGGAAGGTTCAGCACACGCCGAAAAATCCCGAGAAAACCGTGATGTTGA
>CAZWQK010000388.1:0-1887 GCA_964635835.1 uncultured Pseudomonadales bacterium | reverse complement strand
TGCGGCAAAGCCGAAAGCCATTAAGAGCAAATTGACCCACATGCGGGTATGTCCTATGTCGTAGGTTTGTTTGCAGAGATAAAGCCGCCTGATGCGGTATCCAAACTCTTCAAGACGTCACGTCGTTTTTTGCTGCTTACCGAAGGCACATTGTCGTCTTTGGGGCAGCAGCAAGACGGCGAGAAACGCCGAGTGGGAGCACTTTAGTCCGATAACTGGTAAGAACCAACCCGTGCAACTCTGGGAATGACCATAATGTGCGATGCCCCAGCGGTGTTATTGACGTAAGATAGCGCGGCCGCGGGGCAGCAGGTAAGAGCAACGTCGGCGCGCGGGGTCATCAGACAAAGCGCCCCAAAGACAGCAGATGATGGAACGCAAACAACATGCAGGAAGATGTAAAGAACCGGGTTGCTGAGGCCTTCCCAGACGCCCAAATCAATGTGGACGTCGACGGTAACCGCGCAATGATTCATGTGACCAGCAGTCACTTTGACGGCATGAGCCGGGTAAAAAAACAGCAGGCAGTCTATGGATGTATAGAAGACCTGATCGCCAGCGGTGCCCTGCACGCGGTGACGATCAAGGCAGAGGCTCCCTGAGGCCCCGGGTTCATGGACAAGCTTCAGATACAGGGAGGGGTGCCCCTCAATGGGCAGATCCGGATTAGCGGCGCAAAAAATGCGGCGCTGCCAATTTTTGCTGGATCCCTGCTAACTTCAGAGCCGGTCAAAATTTCGAACTCGCCGCATCTGCACGACGTCACCACCATGATCGAACTCCTGGCATGTCTGGGTGTTGGCGTTTCCTTGGATGAGAACATGCAGGTCGAAATTACCGCAGCCGAACTCAACAGCTTTTGCGCGCCATATGAACTGGTAAAAACCATGCGTGCCTCTTTTTTGGTGCTGGGGCCTTTATTGGCGCGCTTTGGCGAGGCCGAGGTTTCCCTGCCTGGAGGGTGCGCAATCGGCTCACGGCCAGTTGACCAGCATCTCAAAGGCCTGCAGGCCATGGGCGCAGAAATCGAGGTCGCTGAGGGCTACGTGCGCGCTCACACCAAGGGGCGATTGGTGGGCTGCGATGTGCACATGGACTTGGTCACGGTGGGAGGCACGCAGAATTTGATGATGGCCGCGACCTTGGCCACAGGCACTACTAAATTGTTCAACGCTGCCTGTGAGCCAGAAATTGTCGACCTGGGTAATTTTCTGAATGCGCTGGGGGCCAAAGTGCGCGGCCACGGTACGGCGACTATCGAAATCCAGGGCGTTGACCAGCTTCATGGTGGGGCCCACCGCGTCATGCCAGACCGAGTTGAGGCCGGCACCTATCTCGTGGCGGCGGCGGTAACTGGCGGACGCATCCGCCTACGCGACGTTATGCCTGAAACTCTGGGCGCAGTTCTGGACAAACTCCAGCAAGCGGGTGCACAGATCACCTGTGGTGAAGATTGGATTGAGCTGGACATGGACGGCCGTCGAGCGAAGGCCGTGGACATTGAGACGTCTCCGTACCCGGGCTTTCCAACAGACATGCAGGCCCAATTCATGACTCTTAATGCGCTGGCGGAAGGCACGGCGACGATTACTGAAAATATCTTTGAAAACCGCTTTATGCACGTACACGAAATGAAGCGGTTGGGGGCAAACATCGAGCTGCACGGACACTCCATGGCCGTAGTCCATGGCGTGGAAGAGTTGCGTGCGGCGCCAGTAATGGCCACGGATCTACGGGCCTCCTCCAGTTTGGTGCTTGCGGCCTTGGCCGCTTCCGGGACGACGACTATCGACCGGATTTATCACATCGACCGTGGTTATGAGACCATCGAAGAAAAGTTTGGACAGTTAGGTGCCAAGGTCCGCCGAGTGTCCTAATGGTTGTTAT
>CAZWQK010000387.1:0-1895 GCA_964635835.1 uncultured Pseudomonadales bacterium | reverse complement strand
TAGCCACGAATCACGCCCTCGCGTTCCAGGCGTTTCACGCGTTCCTTGCAGGGCGTGGTGCTGAGGCCGATCTCGCGGGCGAGTTCCGCATAGCTGATGCGTGCGTCGTTCTGCAGCGTCCGCAGGATGTTCCTGTCGATTCGATTCAACTCGTGGGCCATGCGCTTCATGGTGGTCTTTCCTTTGGGTATATCGATTGTTAAAGATGCTGCTATTGGTTCTAAGAAAAGTTGAAATAGCTAAATATGGCCTCTATATAGTCGAATAGACCAAATAATATCCAAAATATAGCGAAAAACCAACCGCGCCGCCGTTATCCTTTGCTGATCAACCACCTACAGCGATGGAGATCAGCAATGTTGATCGGTGTACCCAAGGAAATAAAAAATCACGAATACCGTATCGGGTTAACCCCCGCAGGCGTTAATGAGCTGGTGCAGCACGGTCATCAGGTGATGGTGCAGCACAACGGCGGTCTGGATATTGGATTTGATGACGCGCAATACGTTGCCGCTGGCGCTGAAATTGTGGCGCAACCCGCGGATATTTTTGCCCGCGCGGACATGATTATCAAGGTGAAAGAGCCGCAACCTGCTGAGTGCCGCATGTTGCGTCCCGGGCAAATACTATTCACTTATCTGCACCTCGCGCCCGATCCCGAACAAGCTCGACTGTTACTGGAGTCAGGAGCAACCTGCATTGCCTACGAGACGGTTACCTCCAATGGCCGCGGCCTTCCGCTGTTGGCGCCGATGAGTGAGGTCGCTGGTCGCATGGCGATTCAAGCGGGCGCGCACAACCTGGAGAAAGCGCAGGGTGGCAACGGTATGTTGCTCGGTGGGGTGCCCGGTGTTGAGCCCGCCAACGTAATGGTGATTGGCGGCGGTGTGGTTGGAATTAATGCCGCGCGCATGGCGATGGGTCTGGGCGCAGACGTGACCCTGTTCGACCGGTCACTGGATCGTCTGAAAGAGCTGGACATGATGTTCGGCGGACGACTCAAAACCGTGTACTCGACGGCGGATGCGATTGAGCGGCACGCGCTGGCTGCAGATCTTATTGTTGGTGCTGTGCTTATTCCTGGCGCAGCGGCTCCCAAACTGATTACCCGCGAACTTGTCAGTCGCATGAAGACCGGTGCGGTGATGGTCGACGTCGCAATCGACCAGGGAGGATGCTTTGAGACGTCTCGGGCAACCACGCATCAGGAACCGACATACGTTGTGGACGGCGTGGTGCATTACTGCGTTGCCAACATGCCTGGCGGTGTGGCCCGTACTTCGACGATGGCTCTGACCAATGCAACGCTACCTTACGCGTTGGCGCTGGCTGATAAAGGTGCTGCGTCTGCACTACAGGACGATGTGCACCTGCGTGATGGGCTCAACGTTCACGCTGGCATGGTGACCCACGCAGCCGTTGCCGAGGCCCTGGGCTACGACTATGTGGATGCATTGAAGGCCCTGGGCCGCACCGAACTCAAGCAGACTGCCTGAGCAACGGGTGTATTAAGAATGGAGCCCGCCGGCGAGTTGCTGGCGGGCTTTTTTTTGGACTGCAGTTTTGGGCCTGGGCGGTACCGGCTGCCTCGATCACTGCTTTGACTTGGCCTCTATCCGGCGCGCATGTAACACCGGCTCGGTGTAGCCGCTGGGTTGTTCTTTACCCAGGAAAACCAGATCGCAGGCCGCCTGAAAGGCAACGTTGCTATCGAAATCCGGCGCCATGGGCTTGTAGCTGGGGTCGCTGGCATTCTGGCCATCGACCACGGCAGCCATTCGCTCCAGCGTTTCCCTTACCTGCGCTTCACCGACCACGCCATGGTGTAGCCAGTTGGCGATATGCTGGCTGGAGATGCGCAGAGTGGCGCGGTCTTCCATCAGCCCCACATTGTT
>CAZWQK010000386.1:0-1902 GCA_964635835.1 uncultured Pseudomonadales bacterium | reverse complement strand
CCAGCGACAACTACGCCACCGTAGATAAAAAAGGACGCCCCGCTTTTGGTCAGGAATTCGCTCGACCCGTGTACACCATGGTGCGCCCGCTGACAGACCCTTGGGGTGGCACCGCCGCCCTGAATGGCCGACACCCCACCAAGATGCAGCAACCGTCCGCCCAGGGCCAACCCGCCGAGCGCGTGGTTTTCCTCATGTCTGGCATGTGCCAGACCATGGCTTCTGGCCTCCGCCTTTACGGGCACCATGAGCTGCTGGCCGTTGCCGCCAGTATTAATGGCGATGACTTTGTGCCCTACAACGACGCCACCTTTGTAAAGCAGCCCGGACGGGGAGGATCGGTGTCTTGGCATCAAGACGGCGTAACCCACTGGGACAACCCTGACTGGGATGCTGGCATTCATGGCTTTAATTTTCAGGTGCAGCTTTACGACACCTCGGCGCGCAGCTGCCTTTGGGTAGTACCCGGCTCTCATCAGCAGGGACGAATTGATATCAAGGCATTGGTAGAGGCCAACGACGGATCTGAAAAACTGCCCAATGCGGTGCCCCTGCAGTGCCGGGCCGGAGATGTCACCATCGTCAATCGCCAAGCTCTTCATGGCTCTTTTGCCAACACGTCCCCGGATCTGCGGATCTCGCTGACCTTCGGCTTTCACCGCCGCAGTTCAGTCCTTGGCGCCACCGGCGCATTGAGCGAGTCCGAAGCCGTCGTCTATGACGAAGCCCGCATCATGCAGCGCTCTGAAGTCATTGGCATTGCCATCGACGCCCGCGCAAATTTTTATCCTGAGCAACCGCGCTTTTGCTATCAGCCTTTGGCCGGACGCGAGAGTGAGCTGCAGTTCAATAACGCGAACTGGCAGCGGGTCATCAAGGACTACAATCTGAACGACCTGTCGATCTAAATTGTCAGGCACAAAAAACCGCCGCGGAGTTCCCCCCATCGGCGGTTTCATCTTTTTGCCCTTTTTATCCTTTCGCCCTTTTTATCCTATGCAGATTTTGGGCAGATTTTGAGCGGGTATGGGTTAGCCCTTCGCCATGTTGATGATTTTCTGCTGGGTAAATTCCTGCAGGCCTTCTTGACCCAGCTCATTTCCCAGGCCAGACATTTTCGCGCCACCAAAGGGAATGGTGGGGTCTAGCTCAGCGTGTTTGTTAATCCAAACCGTGCCGGTGTCCATTTGCTCGGCCAAGGCATAGGCCCGCTCTGGATTTGCCGACCAAACCGACCCACCAAGGCCCCATGCTGAGGCATTGGCTCGCGCAACGGCTTCGCTTTCATCAGCAAAACTCATGACCGGTAGCACTGGCCCAAACTGCTCTTCGTCGACCAGACGCGACCCTTCTTTGATGTCCCGCACAATGGTGGGACGAATGAAATAGCCAGGCTTATCCGGAAACTCACCGCCAGCGATTACGTTGCCTTCTTTCCTGGCATCCTCGATCAAGGCCTTAACCTTGTCGTACTGCATCTTGTTGTTCAGCGGCCCAAGCTTGGTGCCCTGTTCAAGGCCGTCACCAATGATGGTGTCATTGGCGATGGTCGCCAGTTCCTCACAGACTTCGTCATAGATATTTTCATGCACGTACAGGCGCTTCATGGCAATACAGACCTGACCGCTGTTCTGGAACGCGCTGTCGAAGAGCTTTTGTGCAGCTTCCTTTGGATTGACGTCGTCCAGCACGATACCCGCGTCGTTACCGCCCAGTTCCAGGGTTATGCGCTTCAGCAACCCTGCCGCTCCGGCCATAACCTTAGCGCCAGTCTCCGTTGAGCCGGTGAAGGAAATCTTGCGCACGTCTGGGTGAGCAGTCATTGGTGCGCCAAGATCATTAGCATCGGTGATGAAGTTGATGACCCCTGCAGGCGCAACATCTTGGATCAGCTCGGCAATG
>CAZWQK010000385.1:0-1911 GCA_964635835.1 uncultured Pseudomonadales bacterium | reverse complement strand
CAGGTCTTGGGCTGATCTGGCCAAGGGCCCGATCACTGAGATATCGGGCGTGGAGCGCATTTTTGGCGCTGCCGCGTGGCCTTTCATCCACAGCAGGCCGTGGGTGGGCTTATGGCCAAAAACGCCGCAAAAGTGTGCGGGGTTGCGGATGGAGCCGCCAATATCAGAGCCGATTTCCAGTCCGGTCAGGCCCGCGGCGAGGGCCGCTGCGGAGCCTCCAGACGAACCGCCAGGGCCGCGACTGTGGTCGTAGGGGTTGTTCGTGGTGCCGTATACGTCGTTGTAGCTTTGGAAGTCTGCCAACGAGATGGGGATGTTGGTTTTACCAAAGACATTGGCACCAGCACTCTTAAGGCGCTTCACCGCTTCGGCGTCCTCATGGAAAACATTGTCTTTTAGCGCGGGGTTACCCCAGGTGGAGGCGGTGCCGGCGATGTGGAAAGACTCTTTCACCGTCATGGGTACCCCGTGCAGAGGGCCGCGACTGATACCTTTTGCTAAGTCTGCGTCGGCTGCGGCGGCGTCCGCCAGAGCCTGCTCTCGGGTATCCACCACCACGGCGTTTAGCTCGCCATTAAACCGATCAACCCGGTCTAGGTAATGGTTGAGTAGCTCAACAGCTGAAATTTCTTTGTGTTGAATTTTTTCAGCAAGTTGGGTCGCCGATGCAAAGCTCAGTTCGCTCATAATGTGTCCTCCAATCCCGTTCCTTAAGAGACTGATGCTTTTGGGAATCGATGGCAAGAGAGGCCGCTAACTTGGGCGGCATGCCAGGCTCGTTCAGTCCCGGTCCTGGGGATTTGCGTCGGCTTTGAGCTGCTCCATCCAGCCCTCAATGAAACGGCGCGTTGGCGGAAAGTCCAGGGCTATCAGGGCCATGCCTAGGGGCAGCATCCAGAAGCCGAGAACGGGCAAAAAGCCGAAGACGCCGCCTACCATAAATAACAGGCCCAGGATGCTGCGAAACACCGGCGGTACCCGCTGTTGGGCCCACACCAACAGCCGGTAGGAAAAGGTGCGAATTTTGCGTTTCAACTTGCCGGGCTGGTCAGCCACCGCGGCCTTCCCGACAAGTTGGGTGTCCATCAGACATAGGCTGGTTGATCGTCCGGTGCTTCATGGTCGTCTGGATGAGCGCGCCGTGACAGCGAGGGATCTACGGATAAAAAGCGGAACACGCCGTCATCGTCCAACGAACGCTGCAGCCGATTTCGATGCATTAGCAGGTGGATGTGGGCAATCGCTTCGCCCAGCGCCATCATCATTTGCCGGGAATTGAGTTTGCGGGCAAACAGCACCGGCAGCAGATCCTTGGCAATTTGCGGCTCTATACAGGCTTCCTCAATGGCCAGCATGCGGTCTTCGTGGTGGTTAATCAGATCTCGCAACCGCGGGCGCACGCCGAAAAAAGGCAGGTTGTGGGCCGGCAGAATGAACGTGTCCTGAGGAATGATCTCCAAAAAATGGTCGTGGGACTCCATCCAGTTTTTCAGTGGATTGGCGTTGGGCTCAGACGGGTGCACGCTCACGTTGGAGGTGATGATGGGCAAAATCTGGTCGCCGGATATCAGCACCTTGAGAGCCGATGAATACAAACAGGCATGTTCCGGAGAATGTCCGGAGCCCACGACGATCTGCCAGTCGGTATCGCCGATGCGCAGAATCTGACCGTCTTGGAGCCGCTCATAACTTTGTACCATGGTGGGCATGCTCATGCCCTCGGACTTTCGGCTTTCCCGGATTTTGGCCAGCTGCGCCAGGTAATCTGTCGGCATACCTGCCTGGGTATAAAACTTTTCGCCGATCCAGCCCGAGCGTGAGCTGCCACCGCCGTTGGCGAAGGCCCGCGCTTGGTAGTACTCGCCTTGGGTCATGTACAGTGGGCACTGGAACCGATCGGTGATGGTCTTC
>CAZWQK010000384.1:0-1926 GCA_964635835.1 uncultured Pseudomonadales bacterium | reverse complement strand
CGGCATCCCCGTAGAAATGTTCACGGTTATTTTCGCCACTGGACGAACCCCTGGTTGGATTGCTCACTGGTGCGAAATGATTGGCGGCCCTTACAAAATTGGACGCCCTCGCCAACTCTACACCGGCAGCCCGAAGCGGGACTTCGTCAGCGTCGAAAACCGCTAGGAACCAGTTCCGGCCTAAGTGCGCTCAGGTCGGGCCGGTAACCCCCAATTTTAAGCCTTAGATCGTTCGCGCAACCGGTCTCCGCCGAAGGCTCGAACACGGCGTTGGATTGGCGTTCCTGCCGCCCTTCCAACACCGCTGCCCTTGAACATCGCTGCCCTTGGGGCACCACGCCTCACTCAAGCCGTTTCAGCAGGCTGGAGGTATCCCACCGTCCACCACCAAGCTTTTGCACATCAGCATAAAATTGGTCAACAAGCGCGGTAAGCGGTAGCCGGGCATCCAACTCCCGAGCCGCCTCAAGGGCAATATTCAAGTCTTTGCGCATCCAATCCACGGCAAAACCAAAGTCGTATTCATCCCGAGCCATGGTTTCGGCTCGATTGTTCATCTGCCAGCTTTGCGCCGCCCCTTGGGAAATCACCTCCACCACCGCATCAACATTCAGTCCTGCTTGCTGGGCGAAATGCACCCCTTCGCTTAAACCCTGCAGTACCCCCGCGATACAGATTTGGTTCACCATCTTAGTCAGCTGGCCTGCCCCAACGCAGCCCATAAGAGCGTGCTTTTTCGCGTAGCAGTCAAAATAGCATTGAGCCCGCTCATAGTCCGCTGGGCTGCCGCCAACCATGACCGTTAACGCACCATTCTCAGCGCCGGCCTGCCCCCCGGACACCGGCGCGTCGAGAAAACCCACGCCTTGCCGGTCACAAGCATCCGCTAAGGATTGCGCCAGATTCTTTGACGCCGTGGTGTGATCGACCAACAGTGAGCCGCTGGCCATACCAGCTAAGGCCCCGTGATCACTCAACACAACGCTGGTGACATCGTTGTCGTTGCCCACGCAAACGAAAACCGCATCAGCGCCAGCGGCTGCCTCTCCGGGAGTTGCCGCCGCCGCACATTGAGCGGGGCTATCTCCATACGTTTCCAGCCACTGAGCGGCACGACTGGGGTTACGGTTGTAAACGGTGACCCTGCTCGCGCTCTGGGCTAAATGCCCCGCCATAGGAAAACCCATAACTCCCAATCCGATAAACGCCACCGAATCCAAAGAATTTGTCATCTGCGTTGCACTCTCAATCCGTTTACTAGCTGCTTGGCTGGTCTTGTTGCCTCTTTAGAACCCTCATCAGAACCCGCATTGGAGCCAGCCGGAGAGCGCAAACTATACTGAAAAGACTGAGTAATGGTCAGGCGTTGGCATTTGGCAATTTGCTGCTCGTAAGTTGATCGGTGAAAAATCCACTTTTCACTCGCATCGCTGGCGTCCCTTGGCTATAACTGATGCTATATCGCGCCGACCAATCGGGCCGCGCGACAACTGCAGCCAGCTAGGGATATCCATGCCAGAACTTCGCGACTTGCCCGCAATTGAGTCATTACTCCAGTCCGAACCCATTGCGAAACTTGTGGCCAGCCACGGGTCGCAAGTTGTGAAGTCGCGACTTCGTGAGCTGCAAAAGACCATGCGTGTTGAACGCTCGGTACCCGACTGGGGCATCAATGCCGAGGGTTACGCTCGCACCCTTGACCAAGTCTTATCCCAAAACGATTACACACCCGTTTTTAATTTGACCGGCACCGTTATCCATACCAACTTGGGCCGCGCACTGCTTAGCTCATCTCTTTGGCGCGACATCGAACCCCTGGTGACCCGCCCGATGAACCTGGAGTACGACCTCGTCAAAGGCGCCCGAGGCCAACGAGAGACCGTGGTGGAGGAACGTCTCCGCGAACTGATGGACTGCGAGGCCGTC
>CAZWQK010000383.1:0-1929 GCA_964635835.1 uncultured Pseudomonadales bacterium | reverse complement strand
CTTACTGAGATTCATAAAATCAAGAGCCCGAAATCTTCGGGCTTTTTCTTTGCCTTCATTTAATCCTTCATACATACTCGTCCCAGTTCATGCCGGAGGCGCCTTTTTGGCCTGAAAAAAGAAGCCGTTTAACCCTCAATACTTGATCTAAGACATACAATACCAAAATTTTGAGCTCATTTTGGGGTTGCGTAAGGAGGCTCGTTTGCCGCATCGTCTTTTCAACAGGTTGGCCTGCTGTATACCACCGCCTCAAACGCTGGTTTTATTACTGGTATGTATATGATCTTTGTCCCGCTAATAGGTCTCACCATGCGGGTCAAAACGAGCGTTAACGTCTGGATTGGCTGTTTCACCGCCTGTATTGGCTTGTTTTTGTTAGGCGTGGATGACCAATGGCAAGTAGGTTACGGCGATTTGCTGCAGCTTGCTGGTGCGGCTCTTTGGGCAGTGCATATTTTAGCCATCGATCATTTCGGTCAGCGCGCACCGGGCTTGTTGCTGGCCTTTGGGCAATTTCTCGTCTGCTCATTGATCGCAGCATTTGTCTCCGACGTGGTAATGGACGAGGGCACGACCTGGGCACAGCTCCTTCAGGCAGGCCCAACACTGGTTTACGCTGGCATAATCACCGTGGGGGTGGCGTATACACTACAGGTCATTGCACAAGCCAAGGCGCACCCGGCTCATGCGGGGGTTATTCTTAGCTTGGAAGCCGTTTTCGGTGCTTTAGGCGGCTATTGGTTACTCAATGAGTTGCTAACGCCACGACAGCTACTGGGCTGTGCCCTAATGTTATTTGGCATGATGGCCTCTCATGCATTTGCGCCAAAAACCGGCGTGAGCCGCGATCGCTGGTGATCGCCCAAACTGCTTGCGAAAAGAGAGTTGTGTCAATAGCAGATCATGGCTGTGGGGTTAAGAACACGCAGCTAGAGCAGTTTGGTTCTGCTCCAACCGCATCATCAGGCAACTGATACTGAGGTGAATCGTAACGCTCGACGCGCTGGTCACCTCTCAGGCTTGCGAGGCTGGCTTTCTCTCGGTCTGCCTCTTGGTTTGGGTCTGGGGCTTCCAGACCTTTTACTTCGGGTCTCATTACCGCGTCTTTCCAACCAGCATCCCCTGGCCAAACCAAGGGCACCTGGTGTATGCCCCCCGGAGAAACGGCGTCTTCGAGGGCCTGACACGCGGACTCCAAAATGAGCTCCTGTTCTTCGGCTGCGTTGGCGCGTCCCGCGGTTTGTCCCAACGGGTAGTCGACGAAAACGCCTCGGGGGACCCCCACCGCTGCTGTAATGGAGTAAGCGCTGGTCAGGCTCACGGTCGCGATACCGGCTTCTTCCAAGGCTCTGGCGATCAGTCCCACGGACTGATGGCAGACGGGTCAGACGGGGATTAAAATGGCCAGATCTACTTCGTCTTGCTGTAACTCCTCTACCAGGGCCGGTGCCAGGGTGTCGCGCACTTTGCGGCTGGAATAGATACCGCCCATAAACGTCAGGGCGTTAGCGGATAAAGAGCCCACACGGCCGTATTCGGCTAGTTTGCGTAAGGCCTCCAGGGGCAAAACCGCGTTGGGGTCGCGCCGGGCTGCGGTCAGATCGTAAGCAAAGTGGGTAACGCGCAGATCCGATGCCGGTGTGTCTACGGCGATACGACGATAGCTGATGTCGTCTTTATAGTGAAAAGCAACTTGGCCTCTGCGGTAAATGCCCCCTGAGGCGATCACGGCAAGCTTGCTCTGGGCCAGTGGCTTTGTCGGTAGATGGAAGGGTGGAGGGACCGTGTTCTCGACCCATTGATAAGGCGTGTGCCCCAAACTGGCGTATAGGTCCCGAGTGCGCTGAATGTAGTCCACGGGATTTCGGACTGAATCTGCTCGAGGGTTGGTATTGGTCATCATGAAATTGTCGTCGCCAAGATAGC
>CAZWQK010000382.1:0-1929 GCA_964635835.1 uncultured Pseudomonadales bacterium | reverse complement strand
CTCGCAATGCAGGTGACGGCCGTCTCGCTGGAAAATCGGGTGGGGCTTCACGTCGATTTGCACGTACAGATTCCCTGCTGGCCCTCCATTGGGGCCGGCCTCTCCCTCACCGGTGAGGCGGATTCGGTCGCCAACGTCGACGCCGGGGGGCACCTTAACGGACAGCGTCTTGCGTTTTTCTAAGCGGCCGGCGCCAGCACAGGTGTTGCACGGATCAGTGATAACCTCACCGCGCCCACGACAGCGCGGGCAAGTTTGCTGCAAAGAGAAAAAGCCCTGGGAAACTCGCACTTGGCCGGTGCCATTACATTCTGGGCAAACGTTAACGGAGGTTCCGGGTTTTGCGCCAGAACCGCCGCAGTCGTCGCATCCTGCCAGCACCGGGATACGGATTTCTACGGAATCGCCGTTGACTGCCTGTTCCAAGGTCAACGACAAGTTGTAGCGCAAATCGGAACCGCGAGCGGGCCCAGCTCGACCGCCACCTCGACCGCCGCCGAAAATGTCACCGAAGACATCGCCGAAAATGTCACCGAATCCTCCGCCACCGGGGCCAGCCCCACTGTTCGGATCTAGACCGTCGTGACCATACTGATCGTAAATCTGGCGCTTTTCTGGATCGCTGAGCACTTCATAAGCTTCGTTGGCTTCTTTGAATTGCTCTTCTGCTTTGGCTTCATCCGGATTGCGATCCGGATGAAGCTTCATGGCAATACGACGATAGGCTTTTTTTAAGTCGCCTTCTGACACGTCTCGGTTCACCCCCAAGACTTCGTAATAATCCTTCTTTGCCATGGTTTCCCTTCCAAGGTCTCACTATTGGTGCGCACCGTCGTGCTTGTTCTAAAGGCAAGAAAGCCACCGACGGGTGGCTTTCAGGCAGGTCAAATGCGAATACAGCGCGTTACTGCTTTTGCTCTTTGTCGTCTTTGACTTCTTCGAACTCGGCATCAACAGCACCATCGTCTGGTGCCTCTTGGCCGGCCTCACCCGCTGCCTGGGCCTGCTCGGCGTACATCTTCTGGGCAAGCTCCGCCGAGGCTTCGGACAGGGCTTTGATTTTTTCTTCGATGGCCTCTTTATCCTCGCCTTTCAGCGCTTCCTCTAGGTCTGCCGCCGCGGCCTCAATAGTGGTTTTCTCTTCCTCCGTGGCCTTGTCGCCAGCGTCTTCCACCGCCTTGCGCGCGCCGTGGATCAGGCCATCTGCTTGATTACGCAGAGTAACCATTTCCTCGAACTTCTTATCCTCTTCTGAGTGCGCTTCCGCGTCCCGAATCATTTGTTCGATTTCTTCATCTGAAAGGCCACTGGAGGCCTTGATGACAATGGATTGCTCCTTGCCCGTGGCCTTGTCCTTGGCGGATACGTTCAAAATACCGTTGGCATCAATGTCGAAGGCAACCTCGATTTGCGGCATACCTCGCGGTGCCGGGGGAATATCCGACAAATCGAATCGGCCCAGCGATTTGTTCTGACCCGCCTGCTTTCGTTCACCTTGGAGCACGTGAATGGTCACTGCCGTCTGATTGTCATCGGCGGTTGAAAATACCTGGGTTTTCTTCGTCGGGATGGTCGTGTTTTTTTCAATCAGCACGCTCATCACCTGACCCATGGTTTCAATGCCAAGGGACAGCGGGCTCACGTCCAGCAGGAGCACGTCTTTGACATCACCAGCCAGTACTGCGGCTTGAATGGCGGCGCCCATGGCGACCGCTTCATCCGGGTTCACGTCGCGTCGTGCTTCTTTCTTGAAGAAGCCTTTCACTTGCTCCTGAACCAAGGGCATCCGCGTTTGGCCACCGACCAAAATTACGTCGTCGATGTCATCAATGCTCAGGTCCGCGTCTTTCAGGGCGACTCGGCATGGATCGATGGTTCGACTGACCAAATCACCGACCAGAGACTCCAGCTTAGAGCGGGTCAATTTCA
>CAZWQK010000381.1:0-1932 GCA_964635835.1 uncultured Pseudomonadales bacterium | reverse complement strand
ATGGGGCGCTGGCTGCGGCGTGATGGAAAGCTCTGGCACGAAATTCCGCTGCGGGACTTTCGTCGCCCAGCAGCCGTGCGTGCAGTGCGCTTACGTGCATCTTGGAGCCGCCGCTGGCTATGCCCGCCGGATCGAACACGCGCACCGTCAGGCCCATATCCGCCAGCTGTCGGGCCGCGCTGGCTCCAGCGATGCCACCGCCCAGCACGTTGATTTGAGTCGGTGGCCGGTGCCAGGGCCGCTTGCTTCCGGGGCCAAACCGACCGACAAGACTGCTGCGCTTAAAGGGCCGCTGATCCACTTTGTCCACAGTGAACCCCACCGCCTGAAGGTCCCGTCGCACCTGTCCCGCCGCGGTAAAAGTTGCCACGGAAGTGCCGGCGTCACTGAGCTGGGCGAGTTGTTCCAGCACCTCTCGCTGCCACATGGCAGGATTTTTACTTGGGGCAAAACCGTCCAGGAACCACGCGTCGACGGGCTGGTGCTGATGCCGGTTGAGTTCGGTGAGGCCAGTGCTGACATCGCCATGGAACACGCTGAGCTGCACCCGGCCATGGTAGAAAGACCGCCGATGCCAGCCGCTGAGCAGCGGCAGGGGAGCGCTGGCCAGAGCCTGGGCGGTGGGTGAATTCCGTCGCAGTTTGGCCAGGGCCTGCCAGTCCCCATGCTTCAGCGGGTGGGCCTCAACGCTAATGAAGTGCAGCCTGCCCTGGCTCTGCTGCCCTATGGCGTCGGCGCAGACGATGAAGTTCAGGGCACTGCCGAACCCCAGCTCAGCAATGGTGAACCAGCGGTCTGGGGCCTGCTGGATTCGCTGCAGAATTTTGCTGGGACCGAGGAAAATACGTCTGACTTCCTGCTCACCGTCGGCGCTGAAGTAGATGTCGTCGAATTGCGCCGACATGGGCTGCTGGTGCCGCCAGCGCAGCAGTGCCGGAGCGATGTATTCCCGGTGTTGACTCATGGCGGGTGGGGTGGGCGCAAAGGCTCAGCGCTCGATGGGACGGCTGCTGTCGGTAATCCAGCCGCTCCAGGAATCCGCGTAAAGGGCCGGCTCCTGGAGGCCGGCAATGGTCATGGCCAAAATGTTGTGGGTGGCAGTAACGCCAGAGCCGCAATAGCAAACGGCCTTGTCTGTGGCCAGGCCAGCAAAACGGTGACCAAGGGCCTCTGGAGACTTGAATTCGCCGGTTGTGGTGAGGTTGTCTGTGGACGGCAGGCAAATGGCGTTGGGGATGTGACCCGCCACCGGATCGATGGGCTCGGCCTCGCCGCGGAAGCGAACTTCGCTGCGCGCGTCCACCATTGTGTGGTCCTGAGACTGAAGGTTTGCCGTTACCTGATCCACCTGCCACAGGCGGGTGAGCGGCGCCTTGGCGGTAAAGTTACTTGGCGTGGGCTGTTGGGCCGGGCCGGTTTCCAGGGGCATAGACCAGTTGGGCAGACCACCGTCGAGTACTGCGACCCGGTCATGGCCCAGCCAACGCATCATCCACCAGGCCCGGGCGGCCATCTGTCCTCCCGCGTCGTCGTAGACCACCACCTGCTCGTGGTTGAGCAGACCCCAGCGCTGCACTTGGGCCAGCCAGTCGTCCCGGTTTGGCAGCGGGTGTCGGCCTCGATGATCCGGCGGGGCCGCAAGGTGCAGATCCAAGTCTGCATGGAGAGCGCCGGCAATATGTCCAAGGGCAAACAGCTCGGCTCCGCGCTGGGGTTTTCCCAGCTGGGCCCGGCAATCAAAAACTCGCAGAGGCGCATCGCTAGCCATCAGGGCGGCCAACTCCCCGGCGCTAATTAGGGTGTGATACTGCTCGGTCATCCAAACCTCCGGCGGGTTGTGATAGGCGGCTTTTACATCCGCGGCGCGACGCCAATGCCCAACAGGGTAAGACCGTTTTCGAGGACTTCGCTGGTTTGCTTGGTCAGGGTCAG
>CAZWQK010000380.1:0-1935 GCA_964635835.1 uncultured Pseudomonadales bacterium | reverse complement strand
ATCGTAGGCGCAAGAGCGCCCTTGTACCGCCGACTGCAAAATCGCCGCGAAAACCGCCAGGGGATTTTCCGTGTTGCCTGCCCATTCCTCGCTGGGGATTAGGGGTTCCGCCGCGGTGGAATCGTTGAAAATCTCTACAGCGGGCAGTTGGTCCGGAAAGAACCGTATGGCTCTTTGTTCCGGTTCGCCATTGTCCGTGCCCTGCAGTCGAAACGCGCTGCCTGCACCGATATCCTTTGAGCGCAAATACTCTACTGTTGCCTGATAATCTTGAATCCACCGCAGCGGACCCTTGGTTTTGCCAATGATTCTGATCCGGGAGTCTGACACGCCTGCGTCTGCAGGAGCAGCGATGCCTTCATTCGTCGCCGGAATAGATACCGCAAACTCCATGGTGGCCACGGTGAAGGTCTGCCATTTGAACTCAACCTCCTGACGCAACTCAATCCGCTCGGCAAGGACGCCCTGGGACCACCCAAGGGCAAGTCCCAGCAAGCCAATCCCGCCAAGCTTTATATTTTTGCGCACCCGAAACATTCCCCCATACCGCCGTAGTGGTCGCCCTGGTGTGCTAGACGACGACTTCGATCAATGATGGCCCCGGGGTGCTTAACGACGCTGCCAGCACCGTGTTGAACTCCTCCAGGGTGGTTGCTCGCCACGCCGGCACGCCCATGCCTTCCGCTAGCGCCACCCAGTTCAAGTCCGGGTTGGATAGGTCCAGCATGCTCATGGCTTTGGGCCCGGGGTTGTGAGCGCCAACGCGCCCAAATTCAATCTGCAAAATGGCGTACTTTCGGTTGGCAAGAACAATGGTGGTCACGTTCAGATTTTCTCTGGCCTGGGTCCACAGAGCCTGCAGGGTATACATACCCGCCCCGTCACCCTGCAAGTTAATCACCCGCCGATCCGGGCAAGCCACAGCGGCACCCGTCGCTGCCGGCATACCATAACCAATGGAACCGCCGGTAAGCATTAAGTAGTCGTGAGGCGCGCAGGTTTGGGTAACCATGGCCACAGGACCGCCGGTGGTGCCGCCCTCATCCACCAGAATAGCGTTGTCCGGAAAGTAATGGGCTAACGACATACCTAAGGCTTTTGGCGTGAGGTCGCCGGTGGGACGATCTGGCCGGACCAGCGGCGTGGTCTCAATCACTTGCTGGCTCACACCCAGCACGTCAACCAGAGCCTGCAATGAGCCATCAACATCCCCATCGCGCTCCACCAACGTGTGCAGTTCGCAGCCCTCAGGGGTCAGCCAGTTGGGTTTTTCCGGGTAGGCAAAAAACGTGATCGGTGGCTGAGTACTGATCAAAATTAAGTGCTTGGTGCCCGCCAGCACCCCGGCAGCCTGTTCTCCAAAGTACGGCAGGCGCATAGCTTCCGCGCGCCCGGCACCGCGCTGTATTCGCGACACAAAGGTATCACTGATAACCCGAGCCCCGGTTGCCTGAGCCACTTTGTTGGCCATGGCCAGCCGCTCTTCGGTGAGAATGCCGTTGATCAGCAGCACACAGGATTCCCCGGACTTGAGTACCCTGGCCACTTCCTCAACCTGGTCCGCGTTCACCGGCTTGGGCTGCAAACGTGGCAGAGGTGCGGCGCTTGCCTCGGTGCGATTCCAGGCGGTATCCGCGGGCAATATTAAGCTCGCAACCTGACCTGGCGGCGCCAGGGCTGCCTGAACAGCCTCAGCACCATCCTTGGCCACATCGTCCGCACTCTGGGACACCTTCACCCAGTGACTCATGGGCCGGGCGACGCCCTCCACGTCGGAGGTTAACGGTGCGTCGTATTTGCGGTGGAAAGTTGCGTGATCGCCAATGACATTCACCATGGGCGTTCGTGCTTTTTTGGCGTTGTGAATATTCGCCAACCCGTTACCCAGCCCGGGCCCGAGGTGGGTTAAGGTCGCCGCTGGCATGCCGGTCATTC
>CAZWQK010000379.1:0-1940 GCA_964635835.1 uncultured Pseudomonadales bacterium | reverse complement strand
TCTCCTGCTGCTAATCGCTGGGCTGCATCTCGTATTTTTGCTAGGGCCGTCGCTTCGTCAGTGCTCTCATCGACCACAACCAGAATGTGGTCAGAATCGCGCTGGGCAGAATCCCCCCGAGCCGCTATATCCTGCTCGTAGATTTGACAGCGCTTCCTCGCTATCGTCGATTGCCGCCTTCTCTTCTAGGGACGCCAAGGTCAGTTCAACCCATTCAACGTCCACGCGCTCCTCAGTGAGGTAAGCGCTCTGATCCTCTTCGTAACGCAGTTGCAGGTCGTCTTCGGTTACCTCAACCTGTGGCAAATAGTCGGCGATGTCCAAGCTCAAAAATGCCATATCCCGGCGTTGATTCAACAGCGCAGTAGCGCTGGCGATTTCCCAATCCACGGTAAAGCTGGTGTTGGCAACACCCGCTCGCAACAGCTCTGAGCCAAGGCCTTGCCGGACCTCGGCAACAAACTGCACTGGCGTGAATCCCATCAACTGGAGTTGTTGTCGATATACCGCCTCGTTGAACTGGCCCCCAACTTGATACATTGGGCTCTCGAGCAATCGTTGGTTAACCGCGCTCTCAGAGAGGCTGATTCCCAGGGATCCGGCGGCCTGATACAGCACCTGGCGATTAATCAGTTGGTCTAAGGCGTAGTTTTGCAACTCCAACCGGTCGATATCATTGGGATCAAACTCAGAACCCATTTGCGATAGTAAACGCCGGCGCTCACGCTCGGTCTCAACCGACAGCACGCCTTCAGTAATGGCAACGTCCCCTACTTCGGCAATACTCGGTGTGGAGCCTAGAAAGATGTTCGTCGCGCCAAAGCCAAACAACGTCAGCACCAAAATAATCGCCACCACCAGTATCTTAAAACCTGTGGATTGGGTCTGATCTCTTAGTTGTTGCAGCATGTTTTCATCCTCGTCCTGCCGATTCCGCCGATTGCCGAATCAGACTGCAGTAGCAAAAAAAAGGGCGCATCCGTGCGCCCTTTAACAGCGACTTTCGCCGCTACGTGCCTGCCGATTAGTTCAATGCGTCTTTCAGGGCTTTGCCCGCTTTAAACGCTGGAACCTTCGCCGCGGCGATCTGAATTGCCTCACCGGTTTTAGGATTGCGGCCAGCACGCGCAGCGCGCTCCCGGACCAAAAACGTGCCGAAGCCAACCAGCGCAACAGATTCTCCGTTACTCAGTGATCCCGAGATGCCTTCAAGCACTGAGTCTACGGCCCGTGCTGCCGCCGCCTTCGGAATGTCAGCTGATTCTGCTACGTGATCTACTAATTCGCTTTTATTCAATTTTATGCCCCTCGCTTTTCGCCTCAGTAGTGTTTTGCAGACATCGATGCAACGCCCATCGCCCTACCTAATGCGAACTGTTAAAAAAAATCCTCTCGGACATGCATGATATATCAACACGCTGGCTTCGTGGCAACCCATTAAATCTGTGGCAACCCATTAAATCTTTCGCCGGGCTTTTTGTCGACCGTTAGTCGCGGATCAATGCGGATTGATGCCCTGAACACTCTCTGGCTCTCTATCCGCCCCAGCGCCCTCCGGGGAATCGTCAGCCAGTCGTGGTACTGGCATTCGATCCAGCGCCACCTGCAGGACTTCGTCCATCCACTTAACGCAGTGGATCTCCAAGTCTTCTTTAACGTTCTCAGGAATCTCCGCTAGATCTTTTTCATTCTCATGGGGAATGATCACCCGCTTTACACCACCACGATGGGCCGCTAACAGCTTTTCTTTGAGCCCGCCAATTGGCAGCACTTGACCGCGCAGAGTAATTTCACCCGTCATGGCTACGTCGGCTTTCACCGGAATACCCGTAATAACTGACACCATGGCCGTACACATACCAATACCCGCACTTGGCCCATCCTTCGGGGTAGCCCCTTCCGGCACGTGAATGTGCAGGTCGGTTTTTTCGTGGAAGTCC
>CAZWQK010000378.1:0-1952 GCA_964635835.1 uncultured Pseudomonadales bacterium | reverse complement strand
TATAAGCCCGGTGTCAGGTGCTGCATAGCAGTCATCGACAATGAATTCGTAAAATCAGGAAGCGCCAACCATGTCTATGGCAAAAAACTCTCGGCCCGGTGGCAGATTAGTCACTCTGGGCCATGAATCTCAGGTGTTGCATGGCAACCCCCTTGGCGACCCCCATGAACGCCAGGTAACAGTCTATCTGCCCGCTGCCTACGACCAGCCGAGGCAAAAAAATCGCGTGTTTTCGGTTCTTTACGACTTAGCGGGGTTTACCAGCAGCGGTCCAGCCCACCTCAACTGGCGAAACTTTGACGAGAACTTGGTGCAAAAACTCGATCGCTTAATCGCCGAGCGGTCCATGCCTCCGGTAATCGCCGTGTTCCCAGATTGTTTTACCCGACTGGGCGGCAATCAGTATCTCAACTCTTCGGCCATCGGTCGTTATGCCGATTATCTGAATGAAGAACTCGTGCCTTTTGTGGACGAGGAATTTCGCACGGGTGAGGGGCCACAGCATCGAGGCTGCTTTGGTAAATCCTCTGGGGGCTTTGGCGCCATGCGTTTGGGCATGAGTCGCCCTGACATCTGGGGCGCTGTTGCCAACCACTCCGGCGACGCCCACTTCGATTTCGTTTACGGATCCGAGTGGCCAGCCGTACTCACGCACCTGCAAAGCTTCAAACAACCAAGCCTCAAAGCCGGGCGCCAGCGTGTGAAACCCCAGGCCCAGCCAGGCGTAGATGACGGCCGCGTTGCGCGCTTTTTGCAATACGTTGCCGATTGTCATCCCAACGGTGAGCGACCATTGTCGAGCCAAGACATTATGTCTCTCATGCTTTTAGCCATGGCCGCAAGCTACGACCCTAACCCCGACGCTCCCAACGGCTTTAATCTGCCTTTTGATTTGAACACTGGACAGCGCATCGAGAAACGGTGGCAGGCTTGGTTGAAGCACGACCCCATTAACTTGGTCCGTAAAAACAAGGCTCGACTGGCGAAACTACGCGGCCTCTACATTGACTGCGGTTGGCAGGATCAATTTCACATTCACTATGGATCCCGGCAGCTGTCTGTGCAACTGCAGCAATGTGGCATTAAACATCGTTACGAGGAATTTCAGGGCACACATTCAGGTATCGACCACCGGCTGGATATCAGCCTGCCGTTTTTAGCGAAAGCCCTGGGTTAATCGCGGGTCACCGCAGGGTTTTGTGCAGCATGGTGTCTAGGTCAGTCAGCTCAGAGAGTCTCAGCATCTGCTGAGCTTTGGATACATCGATCTCATCGTCATGATCCAAAACCCCTAACATAGCCCGGGTCACAGGTGGCTCAGAAGAAAACAGCTCGAGCAGCCAGGCGATGGCGTAACCAAAAAATATTGGCACCGAACGTACGGTGGTGGTGCGCCCCAAAACCGCTGCCGCCCTTTTATACAGATCCTCTCGGGGCAAGCTTTCTGGTCCTGCCAGATTAAGCCCGCCATCAAGGCCAAGCCGCGCAGCGGCGCAAATCGCCTCTACTACGTCGCCAGCATAGATTGGTTGTTCCAAGCTGGACGCTCTAAAAGTTACCGAACTTTTGAGTTTGGCGCGCTGAGCAAGCATTTTGCTGGTGTAGTCCCGCTCGCCGATGACCATGGGTACCCGAAGGGTACAAGCGGCAATGGGGCTGCGATGCAAAATGCGTTCAGCATTCCCCTTTGAGGACAAGCAGGCGTTACTCGAACTGGGCTTGGCTCCCAAGATCGATAAATAGGTAATGTGCTCTACGGACGTATCTTTGAGTGCTCGTACTAGGGCCGTGCAGCTGGCCTCATGGGCATTAGCGTAGGTCGCGGTTTTGCTGGCTTTGAGAATGCCAACCAAGTGAACTGCGTATTTGGCACCGTAAGCCGCCTGCGCCAGCAGCATGGTTTCTGCGTAGTCGATAACCTCGATACGCAGCTGTTTGTTGAAGTTTAAGGC
>CAZWQK010000377.1:0-1953 GCA_964635835.1 uncultured Pseudomonadales bacterium | reverse complement strand
CTGCGCTACCTGCGGGTAAGAAAGCGTATTAAGGCGACCAGCACCCAGCAGTACGGACGTCTGGCGCCCCAGGAAATACCCTCGGGAGAGCTGCACATCCGAGCGGATCGCGAGCGCCGCTTAACCTTTTTGTACTGGCTCCAGGACCCGGACAAGGTGGTGTACGACGACAGTCTGGCGAAGGCTTGGCGTAACTATTTGGATAAGCGCCAGGCGGTGAACGATGAGCGTGGCCGAATCGCAAAGATGATTTTCGGTGAGCCCAAGCAGAACTATGAAAATGCGCGGCAAACTGTGGTCTCCACCTTCGGCGCGTTTTTGTATAACCGCTGGAAAAAAGAAGCCGCAGGCAACTTGGCGGCGCTGCAAGACTACCTGCACAGTGTGACCGATACTCGCCAGATATTGCAGATTGAGTCCATTGCCTCGCCGCGGGATCTGCTGCAGGCGATTCGCGCTAACGACGATTTAGCCAGCGTGCTGCGCAGTCACTTCTCCTATGAGGGGCGCAAGCTGCTGAGCGAAGACAGTGCCTCGGACAGCTACGTGACGAAACAACTGGTTGCCGAACTGAACATGGTCATTACCGGCCCGCGTTTAGAGGGTGCCGAGGGGGCCAGTGATATTCAGGCCAACCGTGGGTTTCTGGCGGCGGCGCTGCCGGACTTCATCCCGGCTCTGGTGGACCGGTCGGTACCTGTGGCCATTGCGGAAATGAATGTGCTTGACGTGCTGCTGCACGAGGACTTGCGCCAGGACTTCATCAGCGAATGCCAGAACCTGCTGCTGTTTGACGGCGTATACGACCAAGCGCTGGCGCGGCTGGAGAGCGTGGCGCAAGAAGCTCAGGGGTCACAGTCGCTGTCGCAAAAGTCGCTGGGTGAGTTTCTGCAGGGGGCACTGTCTGCTGCGGCGCCTGAGGACAGCTTGGCCGAGCACGAAGCGAGATTTTTCGATTGGTATGACAGCGTTGCCAAAATGCCCAGGAGCGCGGAGTTTTTCCAAACCGTAGAGGAGTGGAAAAAGCTCAGCTTTACGCATTTGTCCGATGCACTGTTCGTGGTGGTGACGTATCTGTTTAGGAATCTGCTGCAAAGCTACCAAGGCGCCCGGCGTGACGGCAAAAGCTATCAGGGCCGAATCGCACCGCGCAACATTGGTCGCCGCAAAGATTTCTGGAATCGTTTGGATATGGCCTACAACGACCTGCAAATCCAGCGGGTCTTGAAGGACGTAAAGGCCGCTACGACGTTTTCCTATCAGGACATTATTGATCGCTACTTTGACGGCTGGGAGAGTCGCTACAACGATTTGCTCAGCTCGGATCCCTGTTCGTTCCCGGGTTTTCGTCTGTCCATTGAAGGGGCCTTGAACAAAGACCTGCCGCCCTGCGGCGTGGTCACCGGCATCGGTGAGTTCAAGGGCGAATCCAAAACCCGGGTTGGCGTGGTGATATCCAACGTGCAATTCCAGGCCGGCGCTTTTGACATGGCCAGCGCCGAGAAGGTGATTCGCCTGCTAGTGGAATGCGCTGAGCAAAGTCTGCCAGTGATTTGTTTTATCTCCTCCGGCGGCATGCAAACAAAGGAAGGTGCTGGGGCGCTGTTTTCCATGGCCGCGGTCAATGACCGCATCACACGCTTTGTACGCGACCATGACCTGCCGGTAATTGTCTTTGGCTTCGGCGACTGCACCGGCGGTGCCCAAGCCAGCTTTGTGACGCACCCGTTGGCCAATACCTTCTATTTTTCCGGCACCAGTATGCCCTTTGCCGGTCAAATCGTGGTGTCATCGAATTTGTCGTTGAAGTCGATTCTGGCGAACTATCTTTCCGCCACCCCTGGATCGATGCAGGGGCTGGTACAGCACCCGTTTTACGACGACATCGATGAGCAGCTGCGCGGCGTGGATCCGTCGATCCCAACGCCGCAGGAAACCGTAGAAGATGTGGTA
>CAZWQK010000376.1:0-1959 GCA_964635835.1 uncultured Pseudomonadales bacterium | reverse complement strand
GAACTTCACTAGCCTGGCATCGCCGACCGTGGTTGGGTCCGGCAATACCGCCCTCCTTGGTGATGTGCCCAACCAAAACGATCACGATGTCCTGCTGCTTGGCCAGCCGGGTAAAAAACGAAGCGGTCTCCCGGACTTGCGTAATGGAGCCCGGGGTGGAGTCTAATGATTCCATTTGCATGACCTGGATGGAGTCGAGAATCACAATCTTTGGACGCTGCTCCTCCACCAGCCTGGCCACCACCTCGGCTCGGGTCTCCGCCGCCACGCTTAGGCTATTCATGGGCAACTGCAAGCGCTGAGCGCGCAGGGCCAACTGCTGCAGCGACTCCTCGCCGGTGACGTAAAGCACACCTTGATTGGCAGCCAAAGCCGTTGACGCCTGCAACAACAGGGTGCTTTTGCCGGCACCGGGATCGCCGCCAATCAGCACCACCGAGCCCGGCACAAAGCCACCGCCAAGCACCCGATCCAGTTCAGTGAAACCAGATCGAATGCGTTCGGCCTCAACGGCTTTTATCTCACTGAGTTTTTTGACTTCGGCAGCAACACCGGCATAGCCAACGGCAGCGGCGGCCACTGGCGTGACGTTGACCCGGCTGAGGGTATTCCACGCGCCGCAGGTGCCGCACTGTCCCTGCCATTTGCCGTGTTCGGCACCACAGTCATCGCAGACGTAGGCGGTCTTGGTTTTTGCTTTTGCCATAACTCTGGGACGCTAGCGGGCTTGAAATTTAATGTACAAAGTCGTTGTACATTTCGTGTGCAAGGTCCTCAAATTTCGTGAGGTTGCCGGTGAATTTCAGGCGCACCTTACCAATGGGGCCGTTACGCTGTTTACCGATGATGATTTCCGCAATGCCCAAGTCTTCGGAATTCTCGTTGTACACCTCATCGCGATAGATGAACAAAATAACGTCGGCATCCTGCTCGATGGCGCCGGACTCGCGTAAGTCGCTATTCATCGGCCGCTTATCTGGACGAGATTCCAGCTGTCGATTGAGCTGGGATAGAGCTATCACCGGGCACTTCATCTCCTTGGCAAGAGCCTTCAGGGAGCGGGATATTTCAGAAATTTCCGTGGCGCGGTTTTCGCTTTCCTTGGCGGTTCTCATGAGCTGCAAGTAGTCCACCATGATCATGTCTAGACCGCCGGTTTCCCGGGCTACCCGCCGTGCCCGGGAACGCACCTCGCCGGGGGTTAGCGCCGCGGTGTCGTCAATGTACAGTGCCTTATCTTTGAGCTGGCTTACGGCGCTGGCGAACCGATCCCAATCTTCGTCCTTAAGGTCTCCGGTACGCAGCCGGGTCTGATCGATGCGCCCAAGGCTGGAGAGCATCCGCATGACAATCTGCTCCGAGGGCATTTCCATACTGAATACCAGCACCGAACCGCCAGTCATCACCGCGTGCTCCACCATGTTGACCGCAAAGGCGGTCTTACCCATTGAGGGGCGGGCGGCCACAATCACTAGGTCCGACGCTTGCCAGCCGGTGGTCATTCGGTCCAAATCGGTAAAACCCGAGGCCTGGCCGGTTAATGCACCCTTGGAGCCATGAAGAAATTCCACTTTCTCCACCGCTTTAATCAGCAGCGGGGCAACTTTTTCCGGGCCGCTATCTTTCAGGCGATTTTCGGCAATTTGAAAAACCGACTGCTCCGCCAACTCCAGCAGGGTATCGGTATCTCGGCCATCTGGGGTAAAAGCCGAATCAGCAATCTGGTTGGCCGCGCCGATCAGCTGGCGCAGCACGGATCGTTCTCTGACGATTTTGCCGTAAGCCAGCACGTTGCTGGCTCCCAGCGTAGACTCGGAAAGCTCCGCTAAATAGCTGATACCTCCCGCTTTTTCCAGCAGTCCCTTGGAAGAAAGGCGCTCGGATACCGTAACCGCGTCTAGAGGCGCGTCATCCGCTGCCAGCTCATTCATGGCGTCAAAAATGATTTGATGCTGGGTG
>CAZWQK010000375.1:0-1980 GCA_964635835.1 uncultured Pseudomonadales bacterium | reverse complement strand
GGGGCTGCCGGTGCTGAAGAAAACACCCGGCGGACAACCATCTACCGCCGAGCCGGTGCTTGTGGACCTGGCGCAGGACTACGAGCTACCGGAAAAGATTCTGACGTATCGGGGTCTGGCGAAGCTCAAGTCAACCTACGCAGACAAACTGCCCCTGGACATTAACCGTGACACCGGTCGTATCCACACCTCCTACCATCAAGCCGTTGCGGCAACCGGGCGGCTGTCCTCTTCTGACCCCAATTTGCAGAACATTCCTATTCGCAACGCCGAAGGCCGCCGCATTCGCCAGGCCTTTGTGGCGCCAAAGGGCAGCGTAGTGTTGGCTGCCGATTACTCGCAAATTGAACTGAGGATTATGGCCCACTTATCCGCGGACAACGGGCTTCGGCAGGCTTTTGCGGAAAACCAAGACATTCATCGAGCAACTGCAGCGGAGGTTTTTGGACTCGCCCCGGACGAGGTGGCGGACGAGCAGCGTCGCAGCGCAAAGGCCATTAACTTTGGGCTAATTTACGGCATGTCAGCTTTTGGCTTAGCCAAGCAGCTGAATATCTCCCGAGGCCTTGCAGCGGACTACATTGAGCGGTACTTCGACCGTTACCCCGGCGTGCTGCGATACATGGAGGAAACAAAAGCTCTGGCTGCTGAGCAGGGCTTTGTGGAGACCGTTTTTGGTCGCCGACTCTATTTGCCTGAGATAAATGCAAAGGCGGTGCCGAGGCGCCAGGCCGCCGAGCGCACCGCGATTAATGCACCCATGCAGGGAACTGCAGCGGACATAATTAAGCTTGCGATGATTGCAGTGCAACAATGGTTACCCGGCAGCGGTCTGGACGCGCAGATGATCATGCAGGTGCACGATGAATTAGTCTTCGAGGTGGCTGAAGCCGATGTAGAGGCTCTGAATAGTGGCGTCGTTACCCGCATGTCTGAGGCGGCTCAGCTCGATGTGCCCTTGGTGGTGGATACCGGCGTTGGCGAAAACTGGGATCAGGCGCACTAGCGCGGCAAACAAGTCTCAGGTTTGGGCCGGGGCACTGCTGCCTTGATTAAGGACTCTTGGTTCAGGTCTTTTGGCCTGTGGGCGTGGCTAGCCATTGCAGCAAAGTGCCAATGAGTTCGGGTTTGCCCTGCCCTCGGAGTGCCGAAAAGCTCTGAAAAGACGCAGTGGGGTGAGTTTTGTATAGGTTTTGGATTTTTGTTACGGCTTGCTTTTGGGCGCCAAAGCTAAGCTTGTCGGCTTTATTGAGAAGCACGTGAATGGGCAGCTCACTGGCCTCAGCCCAGCTCAGCATTTCCTGATCAAAAGCCTGATTCGGATGGCGAATATCCATGACTAGGATGATGCCGGCCAGGGCATCGCGGTAGGATAAGTACTGGTTAACCGCGCTTTGCCAGGCCTTTTGCGCTTCTTTTCCCGCCTTTGCGTAGCCATAGCCCGGCAGATCTACCAGTCGCCCGCCGGTGCGCACATCAAAAAAATTAAGTAGCTGAGTGCGGCCAGGGGTTTTGCTGACCTTGGCCGTCCGTCGATTGCCGGTGAGCTGATTCAGCACCGACGATTTGCCCGCATTGGACCTGCCTGCGAAAGCGACCTCGGCGCCGTCCATGGCAGGGCAACGTTTTAAATCCGGTGAACTGGTTAAAAAGGTTGCTTCCAAACGTTCTGGCAAAGACACATTCTCAGTCATCTTGTATATAATCTCGCGGCGCTTTTGGATCGGGCCGCGTCAAGCTCGCCGGCACCTGAAGTCAATTGGATTTGGAGGCGGGGCCCAGTGTATCACTGCTGGTGCAATAAGCTCAGCGGAGCCTTGCAGATTCAGAGCGAAAAACGCTACGTGAATTCAGGCCTCGCAAAGGCCACGAGTATTAGCGATGCCCATTAAGACAGCTTGTTTTCGCTTGCTGGGCGATGGGGCGTTAAAAATTGTCAGTGAATTAGGGAAAACATAAATGAGTGTTCGCACAGCTGCC
>CAZWQK010000374.1:0-1984 GCA_964635835.1 uncultured Pseudomonadales bacterium | reverse complement strand
TGAAACCAAAATTCGCGTGTTCGATACTCCTGATGCAGGGCCTTTGAGCGCTGGCCCTAGCGCACTCTTGCGGGCGCTTGTGGGGACGCGTTCCTGGGGCTTGGCTACGGGCTTCGGCAGCTTTTTCCCTGCCTGCTGCATAAGGTTGGACAGCGTTGAGGGCTGGGCGACGGTGGCGGCGTCTTCTTGGGGTAGCGAAACACCCAACGAAGCGATGAGCTGGTTGACCTGAGGCGCATCCGCAGTGCCTCGCGCTTTGTCGGCCAGAGCCCTGCACTGTTCTTCCGTCGGGTTTTGGAAAACCACCTGCTTGGCGCGCATACGGGTGGCCAGCTGTTGCAGGTGAGGTGAGTCCGGCCGCGCCTGCCGAGAGTGCACGACAATGCTCACCCCCGCGGCTTTGAATTGACCAATCATCTTGGCCGCCATTTGCAGCAGCTCAGACTCCGCTGGTCCCGGCAGCTCGTAGAGCCAAATCTCCCGGGTCTTTACCACGCGCTTTGCCTGCAGCGCGGAGATTTCCAAATCAGCCAAATGTTCGTTTAGGCACTGGAGCAGACCATCACTACTGTTGGGCATTCGCCGTATGGCGACGGTGTTGTTGGTGGTTGCGTTCAAGTTTGCCAGCAATGTTCGGGTGTAGTGGGCGAGCAAATTTTCATGCCTGGCCGATGCCAAGACCACGTTGCCGGCGGTGGCAAGATGAGTTTGGCAGCTCTGCAATGCCTGGGCATCTTCATCGCTGAAACACAGCGTGGCTTCAATGGTGGGCTCTTCCTTTAACGGGATCATCCTCTTTTCCTCTATTGGCGTGAGTTTGGCGGCGGCGTCTGGCTCCGACGGCGTCCGCTTTCATCAAAGATCAATTCTTCGGGTACCTGGGGTTTCGGCCTCGTCATCTTCTGGGCGCCTGGAGCTACCGAGTTCAGGCTGTACACATAGGCAATGACCTGAGCCACGGCGTGGAATAAGCCGTGGGGGATGTACATGCCCACGTCCGACGTGAAGTACAGGGCGCGAGCCAGCAGTGGCGCTTCAAAGATTTCAACGCCACTTTCGCCGGCCTTGTCGCGGATTTTCTTCGCCATGAAATTCTTGCCCTTGGCCACCACCCGGGGCGCTTCTTCTTTGTCCATCTCATAGACCAGGGCGACGGCAAAGTGTTGCGGGTTGGTGACCACCACATCTGCCGATGGCACATCATCCAGCTGGCGCTGCTGGGCCATTTCACGCTGCTTGGCGCGAATGCGCTGGCGCACTTCTGGCTGACCCTCAATGTCTTTCATCTCATCTTTGACTTCCTGCTTGGTCATCTTCAGTTTTTTGATGAATTCATAGCGCTGGTAGGGCACGTCGATTAAGGCGATCAACACCAGAGCAACGGTTGCAATCAGCGCGCCCAGCAACACGGTTTCTACGCTTTGGGCGATGGCCGCATCAATAGGCATATCGCCCACGCTCATGATCGAATCGAAATTAAAGTACAGATAGGAGCCGCCAATGCCCGCCACCAGCATGAATTTCAGCAGTGACTTTGTGAGCTCGACCAGAGCCTTAAGGCCAAAAATCCGGCTCATGCCTTTGATGGGATTAAGCTTGCTGGCTTTGGGCGCAAAGGCTTTAGCAGAGAAAACAAAGCCCCCCAGGGCTGTGGCTGAACCGATGGCAGCCACAATGGCCAGGGCAAACACCGGTGTGACCGTAATAAAACTGTCTACAGCTAAAATCGACAGGCGGGTGACGGCCAGATTCTCTTCAAAGGCGTAATTTGCCGGGATTGTTAGTGCTTGAGTAAAGACATCGACAAACCGCGGACCCATCCAAAATCCGCCAAGATACATGGCGGCGATGACCGTGGCCGTCACTGCGGCGATGGTCATGTCCTGGGAGCGCAGCACTTGGCCGTCTTCCTTGGCTTTTTCCAGGCGCCGCGCGGTGGGTTCTTCTGTTTTGTCGTCTTGGGATTCTTCAGCCATTACAAACC
>CAZWQK010000373.1:0-1989 GCA_964635835.1 uncultured Pseudomonadales bacterium | reverse complement strand
TGATCATGAAGCCCTGGAATCTGAAACTTTACGGAAGGGGCATTCGTTTTGGCACCTCGGTACACGTCATTACCGCTGCGGATCGCACGGTTCGGCTTACCACCTGGGCCATGAACGACCATCAAGGTCAAATCGACATCGCTGACGCCGTGCTGCTTTGCCCCGGCGTGCGCATTGATTCCGCCTGCCAAGTCTCCATTGGCGAAAGTTCCATGCTGGCCGCTGGCGCCTACATCACCGATGCCGATTGGCACGACGTATACGATCGCACTCAGCCCATTGGTCAAACTGCGCCAGTAACCCTAGAGAGCAATGTCTGGGTGGGCGATAGCGCCATTGTCTGCAAGGGTGTTCGCATTGGCGAAAACTCCATCATCGGGGCTGGCGCTGTGGTCACCCGAGACATTCCCGCTAACGTTATTGCCGCCGGCAACCCGGCTAAACCCGTCAAGACCTTGGACCCTGACATGCCCCTCAGAACTCGCCAGCACATGCTTGGCGATGGTGTTGCGATAGCCGAGCAAATGGATGCCCTGGAACGTTGGCTTCGCCAGGACAATAGCTGGTGGCGGTGGCTGCGCAGCAAAATCGCGCCAAGCCAGCTGGATTAGGACCTTCCGCTTCGGCAATCCCTTTATTGGCTATTGGCGGGCTAGACGGCAAAAGGCAGGCGCTAGGGAATGATCGTCGGCAACACTGGTCCGAAAAGGATTAATGTCCAGTCCGCCTCGCCGCAGGAAGCGGCCGCTCACCGCCAAAGTGTTGGGGGCACAGGCCTCCCAAATGTCCGCATAAATGCGCTCTACGGTGGTTTCATGAAAGGCTTGATGCTCGCGATAGGAAATCAAATAGCTCAGCAACCCTTCGTGACTGATGGCCGGACCCTGATAGCGGACAAAGACCGTTGCCCAGTCCGGTTGGGCGGTAACCGGACAAAGGCTGCGAAACAAATGGGACACCAGCAGTTCTTCCACTTCCTGACCCGGTGTGTCATGCCAAGCCGCCAGTAACGATGGATCTCGCTGATAGCGCTTGACATCCACGTCGAGGCCGTCGAGACAGTGCCCTTGGGCTGCCTTCATGCCAGACGCCAGTTCCTCCATACTCATCAAGGTTAGCCCTACCGGTGCGCCAAAAGCCCGATCAAGGTCAGCCTGTAGCCGCTGCTGCACGTCTTCAGCACCGGCAAATTGGGTTTGTGCAAAACCATTGAGATAAAGCTTCATGGACTTGCTCTCGACGATGTGCGTAGAACCAGCGTCTACAGCAATGTTCAAACCCGCCACCTCTGGTTTGCCCCTGGGGTTCAGCCAGGAAAATTCATAGCCCGTCCAAAGGTCTTGGCCGGACCAGTCGGTGCCATCTGCCAAACCGACCCTGCGCCGCCCCTCGCTGCGTGGCATCGGAAACAGCAAGGTTGGGTCATAGCCATCACGATACTGAGCGTCGATACCCAGCGGCCCCGTTGTCAGATCAGATGTCATGGCGCGCCTCATTTGTTCTGTTATTGCTTTGGGCCTTTGTGCTCGCGGGAACGGTACCTCTTAATACCGCCAAGGTACGGCCCCAGCGCGACAATGGTAAACCCTTTCACAAATCCTGCCGAGCCAAACCACGCTTTGCGGATGCATCCCTTAACCGAAACGTTTACCCTCAATTCGACACCGCAAAAGAACCCGCATGCTCGACTCCATTCAAACCGTGACCACTCTCTACGCCACCTACGCCTGGGGGCCGTGGCTTTTGTGCCTGCTGTTGGGGGGTGGCGGCTACTTTCTTCTGATCTCCAAATTTTCGCCGTTTCGGTATTTGGGCCACGCCGTAGACTTGATTCGAGGCAAATACGATAGCCCAGACGACCCTGGTCACATCACCCACTTTAGCGCCCTCAGCGCGGCTATGGCTGGCACCATTGGCATGGGCAATATTGCCGGAGTAGCTTTGGCCATCAAGATTGGTGGTCCCGGCGCCATCTTTTGGATGTGGGTG
>CAZWQK010000372.1:0-1989 GCA_964635835.1 uncultured Pseudomonadales bacterium | reverse complement strand
CCCAGTGAATGGCCGTTCGCGCTTCACTTGTCATTATTCCGCCCAAGTAATTTGGGCCTACGCTTTGAAAGATGTTGAATCCCTCCCGCATATTCATTGGCGGTGAGAAAGTACCGTCGCAGCTTGGAAAGTCGTAACAGGCAAGGGCCGCATAATTGGAGGAAACCCAGCCACCCAGCATTATTTGGATTACCACGGCAACAAAAGCAACTTTAGCCAGCATGGTCGGTGCGGGTAAGGCTTGCACTAGAGAACTTGCGCCACCCTGACGCAAGTAGAGAAGCCATATCAGACTCAGAGTTGTAAAACCGCCTAGCAGATGACCCGTAACCACCTGAGGCCAGAGCTTTAAAGTGACGGTCCACGCACCAAACGCCGCCTGACAAAGAATTACGATCATTAAGACGCCGGTAAGGGCAAGCGGCGTGTCCTCGTCATTTCGGCCACGGAAAGCCTTTACCAGCATGATAAACACCAGCGCCAGTAGGGCCCCGGCGATGTAGCGATGGCCCATTTCCCACCAGGCTTTGACGAACTCAACCGGTGCGTCCGGGTAAAGCGCCTCTGCGGTTTGAATCTCTACCGCTTGGTCCGGCACGGTAAGGAACCCGTAGCATCCAGGCCAATCCGGGCAACCCAGCCCCGCATCCGCCAGACGCGTGTAGGCACCGACAGAAACCACCAAGAGCGCGAAGATCACACCAAAGCCAGCGAGTTTTCTAATTTGCGTATTAACCAATTTGTGACACCTTCAGTAGCCTTTTGAGATCCGCCAACAACAATTTTGGGTTGATATCCAACGGGTAGTGGAAAACCAAATTGCCATTCGGGTCGACGATGTAAATTCCTTGAGGAGTCTGCTCTACAGACGAATTAATACGGAGCAGATCCGGTTGGTCTTCCGGCACAGTAAACGCGCCCTGGGTCGTTATGCCCCGGCGAACGCGCTTAGCTTCTTTGTTCAGCAATATGTGGGCGGCCCTTAGTTTCTGCAATGTGTCGCCGCAAATAGCGTCACAGTTTTCTGCCACGACCCACAGCCACCATTGGTCTGATGTAGATAAGGGCAAGTCGTCTGTGGTTCGCCATTGCAGGTCTGCCACGGTCGTGCGAGGTTGCACAAAGGTACCGTTGTTTGTTGTGCCCCAACTGCTGCCGCTTTTGGCCGCAAAAAATAGCGCGTAAGACCCCCCGAGGGAGCAAAGGGCCATAATCAAAATGATGGTCAACTGCTTGCGGCCACTAGTGCCCGTAGATTGTTTTGACTGCTGCATTTTCCTTCCGTTTCGTTAGAGGTTGACGCTTACCCCTTCCAGGGTGTCGATTTTAGCGGGCGAGCAGCGCCGGTACTCAGATTAGTGTCGACCGGACCAGCCTAAGTAGATGTAGCCCAATAACAGCACCGTCGCCAAACCAAACCAGGTAGCCGCGTAGCCCCGATGTTTGTCATCAGATAACCGCGAGGCGAAGGGAGCAGGCTCTAGAACGCTAGGCTGGCCGGGTTCCAGTCTGAGTTCTACCGGCCAGGCGGTTGCAACCTCAGCCATGCGAGCTATGTTGGCGCGTTGAACTACCCTCGGCCAATCTGAGCTCCAAGCTTGGTCTCCCCAGGCGGGGATTAGACCAACGTCTGGCCAAACGGTGGCGATGACCGTGATCTCGGCAGTTGGCGTTTGTACGTCGGGAAGACTATCCCGGGTATTGGAAGCCACAAAACCACGATTGATCAGCAGGTTACCCTGAAGCTGATCTTCGAACACTTGATAAACCCAAAAGCCTACGGTTCCCTTAGAAACTTGATTATCTAACAGAAAGATCTCGGGGTGGTATCGGCCAACCAACCGTAAAGCTTGAAACGGCTGGGACAGTGACTCGGGCGATGGCCTTACAGGCAGTTCTGTCAGCTTTGCAAGATACTGATTCTCTAGGGAGCGTTTTTGTTCGCCACGCTGGACCTGCCAATTACCCAACAACAGCAAGGTCGGCATC
>CAZWQK010000371.1:0-1998 GCA_964635835.1 uncultured Pseudomonadales bacterium | reverse complement strand
TGCATCAGGCCAATCTGCCCCACAGCCGCTGCCGCCTGCAGGCGATGGACTTCCTGGGGGCGACGGTTCCAGCCGAGCCGCATGCAGCCCTCGGCAATGGAGCCCGAGGAGACCAAAATCACCTCTTTGCCGGCCTTGGCCAGCCGAGCGATATCCGCACAGTAGCCCTGGATTTTGTCCCGCTCCAGCCCTGACTCCAGGCTGGTGAGCAAGGAACTGCCCACTTTGACAACAATGCGCTGGGCTTGTGTTAGCGCACTGCGCGTCACCGGGGCTTTTGTCCCATTATTCTCGGACATAGATCACCTCGGTTTCTGCATCATCCAGGTCATCATCAAGCTCTTCGTCCAGCAGATCAGAATCGTCTGTTGCGCGAGCTTGCCGGCGCTGACGCATTTGCTCGGAATGAGCAAAAACATCGTCGCTGATGCGTTTTTCCAAATCTTCCAGATGTTCGGCAAAGTCCGCATACTCGGCAGCTTGCTGGCGCTCCTCTAACAAAAACTGCATTAGATCTTGCGTTAGCTCATCCAAACCCACGTCCCCCAGAGCAGAAATGCCATAAATTGGCCGGTCGGGAAAGGTTTCCGCCATCTCTGCCATCAGCGCATCCACGTCAGCTTCTTCCAGCTGGTCCACTTTCGACAACGCCAACCAAATGGGCCGCTCCATGAGCGCCTCAGAGTATTCGGCCAACTCTTGTTCAATGGCCAAGGCGTTATCGATGGGATCGCTTTGATCTTCGGGCAGCACGTCGACCAGATGCAAGAGCACCTTGGTACGAGACAGGTGCCGCAGAAATTGGGCGCCCAAACCCGCGCCTTGGGCGGCGCCAACGATGAGTCCAGGAATGTCTGCCATGACAAAGCTGGCGTCGGCGGCAATACGCACCACGCCCAGGCTGGGTGCCAGCGTGGTAAAGGGATAATCCGCCACCTTAGGGTTGGCGGCAGACACCTGACCGATCAAGGTTGATTTACCGGCATTGGGCAGACCTAAAAGACCCACATCGGCTAATAGCTTGAGCTGCAAACGCAGGCGGCGCACGTCACCCATTTGGCCCGGCGTGGTTTTGCGGGGTGCGCGGTTGGTACTGGATTTGAAGGTGGCGTTGCCAAGGCCTCGGGCTCCGCCTTCGGCCACCAGCAGCGTTTGCTCCGGCAGGCTTAGATCACCCAACACCTCCTGGGTTTCCTCGTCCACCACCGTGGTGCCCATAGGAACTTTGACGTAGATATCTTCGCCACCAGCACCGGTTTTGTTCCGACTCCCGCCGCCCTGACCGTTGCGAGCCTGATAAGCCGGTTGGTAACGAAAGTCGATGAGGGTATTGAGCGCTTCGTCCGCAATTAAATAAACGCAGCCACCATCGCCGCCGTTGCCGCCATCCGGCCCGCCGCGCTCTACGTATTTTTCTCGGCGAAAGCTCAGACAGCCGTTACCGCCCTTCCCCGCTTGCACTCTGATGCTGGCTTCATCGATAAACTGCATGTTTCTCTCTGGCCTGTGGTTGGCAACGACTCGCTTTGCCAGCGCATACAAAAAACCCCGCATTAGCGGGGTTTGATTCTTCCAACTGGCGCCGCTGATCTGCTGGGCCTGCTGAGCTTCGTCAGCAGAGGCTAAACCTTCCTAGGCAACCGGTACGATGTTTACGGTCTTGCGGCGCAAGTGGCCTTTGACCGTGAACTGCACTTCGCCGTCGGCCTTGGCAAACAAGGTGTGGTCGCGACCACAGCCAACGTTTTCGCCGGGATGAAACTTCGTACCCCGCTGGCGCACGATGATGTTGCCGGCCAATACTTTTTGTCCGCCAAATTTCTTCACGCCGAGTCGTTTCGACTCCGAGTCGCGTCCGTTACGGGTACTGCCGCCTGCTTTCTTGTGTGCCATAAGTCTTTCTACTTATCTCGTTCGTTAATCTTTTGCTCGATTCGTCTCTTTGCCCGATTCGTCTCTTTGCCCGCTTCGTCTCTTTGCCCGATTCGTCTCTTTGCT
>CAZWQK010000370.1:0-2003 GCA_964635835.1 uncultured Pseudomonadales bacterium | reverse complement strand
TGGTTTTGCCCTTCTTTACACCATTGTGGGGATTCCTCTGGCGCGCTACGCGGATGCGGCCCATCGCGTATGGATTATGACCGTCTGCGTCGCGCTATGGTCGCTGATGACGGTGTTATGTGGGCTCGCAATGGATGTAACGGTCGGCTCGGTGACCATTGGCGCGTTTTGGATTTTGCTGATGTGTCGCGTTGGCGTCGGCATCGGTGAGGCCGGATGTACGCCGCCGGCCAACTCCCTCATCGCAGACTACTACGCGCCCCGTGACAGATCTCAGGCCCTGGGCGTGTATTCCATGGGAGTTACCTTAGGCACCATGTTCGCCAACCTGATCGGTGGCTGGGTGACGGACGTTTTCGATTGGCGCACCGCGTTTTTTGTTGTGGGGCTGCCGGGCATATTGGTTGCCGTGGTGTTTAAACTGACGGTGAAAGAGCCGCCGCGAGGTTTCACCGATCCTCAGGGCGCAAAATCGAAAGAACCTGTGGAACTGCGTGAGGCGATTCGTGAGTTAATGACCAAGCCCGCTTTTTGGTGGATGACCGCGGGAGCCACGGTTGCCGCATTTTGTGGCTACGGCATCTCATCCTTCCAATCCATATTCTTGGTCCGTACTCATGGCATCACAACAGGTGAAGCGGCTATCTGGATTAACACGCCGGTCTCGTTGTCCTCGGCGGTGGGTACTTTTGCGACCGGGTGGCTGGCAACCAAGCTCTACAAGAAACACCCGGGCGCCATCGCCTGGGTGCCCGGGCTGGGCTTAGCCTTGTCAGTGCCGTTTTATGTCTTCGCCTTTATGACCCAAGATCTATTGTTTGCCGCTTTGGGCCTGATCATCGGGGGATTCGTGAAATATGGGTACATCGCTGCCCAGTACACGATTGGTCAGGGCGTTGTCAGCATGCGTGTACGCGCAACGGCAACGGCGGTGCTGTTATTTATCGCCAATCTGATCGGCTATGGTTGCGGCCCCCTGTTTATCGGGTTTATGTCCGACATTTTCTTTGTCAATGGCATAGCCGATCTCGGTGTCGCCGTAGAAGAACTGACCCGAAATCAGTGCCATCCCCGGGCTATCGGCGAGTTGAGCGAGAGTCTGCAGGGTGTCTGCGGCGTGGTTTACGCCCAGAGCCTGCAGTCCGCCATGGTTATTATGTCGCTGCTGTATGCGGCAAGCTCATTGTTCTTTCTCTTGACCTGGCGTCGTCTGGATAGAGACATGGTAGACCGGAACTAGGGTAAGGAAGGCTTTATGGCATCCCAAAAACCACTGGACCCATTGCCGCAGCGGGAAGAACTGGAGTGCATCCTGGCAGTGGGTGATTTGCGGGTGCTGCTTCTTTGTTTCTTTGCGGTTAGCGTTAAAAGGTCTAATCCGTAGTAGTTGGGTTTGCTGTGGCCGAAAAGCGCCACTCCAGTTAGTAAAAAAGGTCTTGGGGTTAGCGGCGCTTGTGTAAGGAGCAGAGTCATGCAGCTTGCCGATTGGATCGTCATTGGGGTTTATCTGATTTCGTTACTGTCTTTGGCGATTTATCTTAGCCGCAGACAAACCTCGTCAGGTGACTTTTTTTTGGGTGATAACCGATTGCCGGCGGGCACCTTGGCCGCGTCTACCATTGCCACCCAGTGCTCTACCAATAGCCTGTTAGGTGCGCCTGCTTTTGTCGGCTTCGTCGCCGGTGGGGGCATGATTTGGCTGCAATACGAACTGGCAGTACCGCTGGCTATGCTGGCGCTGTTTTGGATCATGGTGCCGGCTCGCAGATATGGGATTACTTCCATATATGCCGTGCTGGAACTCCGAGTGGGACGTCAAGCTCGGTTGACAGCGGCTGGCTGCTTTTTGTTGTTCCGTGGTGTTGCAACGGCGGTAACGATTTATGGCAGCGCATTGATTGTCTCGCTGATTCTCGATCTCAGTTTTTTTACCGCCGTGGTACTGCTCATGAGTGCTACGCTGCTCTACGACTATCTCGGCGGTTTAACCGCAGTAGTGATTA
>CAZWQK010000369.1:0-2005 GCA_964635835.1 uncultured Pseudomonadales bacterium | reverse complement strand
CAATGATCGACAAAATGGTCACTAAGGGCATCATGCACAAAAATCAGGCTGCTCGTCATAAGTCTCGTCTTACCAAGAAAGTAAAAGCACTCAGCAGCGCCGACTAGTCTGCCCTAAAGCAGCACTAAATTGTCTGCATGCATAAGCTCTGGCTCTGCCGCGTAACCGATTGCCGACATAAAACTGTCACTGCTAAGACCCCGCAGAAGATTCACTTCAGTACTGGCGTAGTTAATTAACCCTTGGGCAATGGCTTCGCCTTGGGCGGTGACGCAGCGTACGACGTCGCCACGCAAAAAATCACCCCGCACTTCCACCACACCCGCGGCCAGCAAGCTGACTCCCCGCTTGCGCAGAGCAGTAGCCGCACCAAGATCCACAACAAGATCACCCTTGGCACGCAATTGGCCGGCAATCCAACGCTTGCGTGCAGTCATGGGTGTTAACTCAGCCACCAGCAGCGTGCCCAGATCACGCTCTGCTAACAACTGCGGTAAAACATCTGGCGTCTCGCCCGACGCGATCAGCGTATGCGCGCCCGAACGCGCAGCCAGGCGTGCAGCACGAATTTTAGTCACCATGCCACCACGCCCCAACGCTCCGACGCTGTCACCCGCGAGTGCCGGTAGCGCCGGATCCGTCGACGCCGCAAATCGAACCCTTTGGGCGCCAGCGTTAGTGCGCGGGTCTGAATCCATCAGCCCCTCTACATCGGTCAAAATAATGAGTAAATCTGCCTCAATCAGATTGGTTACTAAGGCCGCGAGGGTGTCGTTATCGCCAAAGCGGATTTCATCCGTGGCCACGGTGTCGTTTTCGTTGATCACCGGCACCACACCCAAGGACAGCAACTCGTTGAGGGTTGCGCGCGCATTCAGATAGCGTTGCCGATCCGCCAAATCATCATGGGTGAGCATAATCATTGCGGTACCACAACCGTGCTTGCGCAGAGTGCTCTCATAACTCTGAACGAGACCCATCTGACCCACCGAGGCTGCGGCCTGCAATAAATGCACTTGTTGCGGCCGTTCGCTCCAGCCCAAGCGCAGACAACCCGCCGCTACGGCGCCAGAAGACACCAGAATGACCTGATATCCGGCTGCGGCAAGCTGGGCGATTTGGGTGGCGTAGGCCTCAATTTTGGCGACCTGTAAGCCATTGTCCGGCCCGGTGAGCAAAGAACTGCCCACTTTAACGACCACACGCTTACAGCTGCCGAGCCGATCACGTGATCCGGCTGTGGTTTCAATCGCGGACATATACCACCTCGGTCGCCTCAGGATCATCGAAATCATCACTCTCGTCTGCATGTTCCGTGGCTGCGGTATCACCGCGTCGCCGTTGCCGCATGCGTTCGGAGTGGGCCCAGACATCAGCACTGATCTGCTCTTCCAGCTCGGTCTGTGCGTCCGCAAAGTCTGGGTCCTCTGCTAAGCGCCGACTATGCTCCTGCAACGACAGCATGAGGTCCTGACAAAGCTCAGGTAGCCCGATATCGGCCAGGGCAGAGACCGCATAAATCGGGCGCTCAGGAAACATTTGGGCGAACTCTTCGAGCATCAGATCTAAATCTTCGGTCTCCAGCTGATCGACCTTCGACAATGCAAGCCATATCGGCCGCCCCGACAGCGCCTCACTGTATTGCATAAGTTCAGCTTCGATCGCCAACGCATTGTCGAGTGGATCGCTGGCATCTTCCGGTGCCACATCTACCAAATGCAATAACACGCGGGTACGCGACAAATGACGCAGAAACTGCGCCCCGAGGCCTGCACCCTCAGCGGCACCAACGATCAACCCAGGGATATCTGCCATTACAAAGCTGGCGTCGGCAGCAATACGCACAACCCCGAGGCTCGGCGCTAAGGTGGTGAAGGGATAATCGGCAACCTTTGGATTCGCCGCCGAAACCTGGCCGATCAAAGTTGATTTCCCGGCATTCGGCAACCCTAGGAGTCCTACATCTGCCAACAGTTTCAACTGCAGGCGCAAGCGTCTGACGTCA
>CAZWQK010000368.1:0-2008 GCA_964635835.1 uncultured Pseudomonadales bacterium | reverse complement strand
CTGTTGTTTGTCTTGTTGACCCCGCTCAGCGCTTGTTCAGAACAGTCCTCGCAAATGCAGGCCAGCGGTCACCCGGGTCAGGGGATTTATAACGAGGCCTGTATTTCTTGCCATAACCCCGGCATCAGCGGCGCACCCCGGCTGGGGGACGTTGATGCCTGGCAACCCAGAGCCGCCAAAGGTCGTGAGGCGTTGGTGTTATCGACGATCAATGGTTTAAACGCCATGCCTGCCAAAGGCATGTGCTGGCGCTGCACTGACGAGGAGCTTGGCCACGCCGTGGATTACATTCTTGAACAATCCGGCGTTGGCGACCCGCTTTGAATCTGCGCGACTTACGCTACTTGGTTGCCGTCGCCGAGCATCGACACTTCGGGCGTGCCGCGGAGGCCTGTTTTGTCAGCCAGCCAACGCTGTCGACCCAGCTAAAAAAACTCGAAGAAACTCTGGGTATTGTCCTGTTTGAGCGGGGCAATCGTCGGGTGATGTTAACCCCCGAAGGCGAACAGGTGGTGCAACAAACCCAGCGAATCTTGGTGGAGCTGAATGCGCTGACGGCGTTATCAGAACAGCTGCGTGACCCCTTGGGTGGCGACTTGCGAGTTGGCATTATTCCCACCATCGCCCCCTACCTGCTGCCTAAGGTCCTTGCACCGCTGCGGAAGGCTTTTCCAAATCTACGGATTCAGCTGACCGAGGGGCAAACTGCCAACATAACGCGGATGCTGAAACAGGGGGAGCTGGACGCCACGCTTCTGGCGTTACCCTTGGGCGAGGAAAACGTGAATGAAACCCCTCTGTACGATGAGGACTTTGTGCTGGCGGTACCGGCAGGGCACCCCAAGGCGCAGCTGGCTGAGGTGGACGCCAATGATTTAGAGGGCGAGGAAGTGCTGCTGCTTGAAGACGGCCACTGCTTTCGCGATCAGGCGTTAGAAGTCTGCCAGGCGCATTACGGTATCGAGAACAAAAGCTACAGTGCGACCAGTTTAGAAACTCTGCGTCAGCTTGTTGCCGCTGACGTGGGTGTCACGCTGATTCCCCAGCTGGCGGTGCCTGAAGATGCGTCCCCATCGGACAACGTCCGCTACATTCCCTTTAAGGCCCGAGGGGGGGACCGACCCATGCGCAGCCTGGGCCTGTGCTGGCGCGCATCGTCTACCCGAAGCGAACTGCTGCAGGAAGTTGCGTCGGTGCTAAAAAGCTGTATGCAGGCCCTTCAGGCAAGATCCTGCAGCAACGCTGCTCGCTGATCCTCGGGCACCTGATAGCTGCCCGGCAGAGAGTCATGGTCTATACCCATGAATAATGGCGCTCCCGCCTTGAGCTGGGCAATGTCCGGGTCACTCAGTTCAAAGCGCATAAAGTGCACGGCGGCGGCTTTTTCGTCTCGAGTGCGCTCCATGTCCTCATTGGTGATGGCAAAGATTTTCTCGCCAGTCTCGCTAACCCGGACCCAAACCGTTTGCTCGATGCCACCCATAGTAGCCAGGGCCACTTTGCGTTCTTCAACGTCACCGTATTCGATCATAAAGGTCGCTTTCCAGTTGCTGCCGTCTGGAATCAGTGGGTTATAGGAGTCCAGTTCTTCTTCGATTTCCGCGGCTTCGAAAATGCGCTCGACCCGGAGCATTTCCTGGATCTGGTATTTCATGGTCAGCTGATCTTCAAAGTACAGCGTGGCGTGGGGCCCCAACGCGATGTTGCGGCGTTTTTTGTGGGCTATGACCTGAGCCCGGAACTCGGGTCGGCGCCCAGCGTACTCTTCCAAGGACCAAAGGTCTGATCGGGTAAGTGTCATGTGTTGTCTCCGAAGTGGTTTTTAGTGCGCCACAGCGCAGTTAAATGTTGTAAGCCTTTCGCACCATGCTGATGGGGTGCTGAGCATCGCCCTCATCCATGCCGTCAGCGATCAATCTGCCAGCCATGGGACAATCAGAACCGAAAGTGTCTGCCTGGCTGTCCTGAACGCGTTTCACCACCGGCCGCGCGATTTTCTTGGCCTTGT
>CAZWQK010000367.1:0-2017 GCA_964635835.1 uncultured Pseudomonadales bacterium | reverse complement strand
GCACTACCGTTGATGTGAATACTGCCAAAGGACTCTCCTTATCGGATTAAAAGACGTGGGCGGGCGCGACTTCATGGCCCCCGGTAGCGAATATCGACCAGCAGCCTTCACACCTCAATAGAGAATGTATCTGCGTCCAATGTTACCGGAAAGGTCTGTCGTAGGGCTGTCAAAACCTTACCATCTAAATTGCCTTGCAGGATCGTTGCCGCGTCGCCAGCCTCCACCACCGTAGCGCCGTCCGGGGCGTATATGCCGCTCCCGCCACCGTGGGCCAGGCCGGTGCCGTCAACGCCGACAATGTTCACCGCCACGCAGTAGGCTTGATTTTCAATGGCTCGCGCGCGCAGCAGAGTGTGCCAGGCCTGTGCCCTGGAAGCAGGCCAATTGGCCACGCAGAGGAGCGCGTCGTAGTCGTCCTGATTGCGCAGCCAAACCGGAAAGCGCAGGTCATAGCAAACGCTAAGGCACAGTCGCCAGCCGCGAAAGGTAACGATCACGCGCTCCTTACCGGGGGAGAAGTTTTCGTGTTCCCCTGCCATGCGAAACAAATGCCGCTTGTCGTAATATCGAATTTGTCCGTCCGGTGTGGCCCATATCAGGCGATTGAAATAGCCGTTGTCCTGCACAATCAAACTACCGGTAACCGCAGCCCCCAGGGTTTTTGCCTGGGCACTCATCCACGTCACCGTGGGCCCATCCATGGGTTCGGCCTGGGTCTTAGACGCCATGGTGAAGCCGGTGGTAAACATTTCTGGCAGCACGTAAACATCGGCCGGGGATAAGTCCTGAGGCTGCATCAACAACGCCTGGAAGTGTTCAAGGTTCCCCGCCGGGTCTTGCCAGCGGGTAGGACTTTGCAGCAGGCGCACGGCTAAAGGCGACATAGAATTTCCGCAGCTTGAGCAAGAGTTGCATCGTCCTTGGCAAAGCAAAAACGCAGGGCCAGATGCTCACACTCTTGGGGATTTTTATAAAACACGCTGATGGGTATGGAGGCAATTCCCTGCTCGCAAGTCCAACGCCTGGCCAGGACATCATCCTGTTCAGCGGTGATTCGCGCGTAGCCCAAAAGCTGAAAATAGGTGCCCTGACTGGGCACCGCAGTGAAACGCGATGGCTCCAGCAGCCGGCAAAACAGGTCACGTTTGGCCTGGTAAAAGGCCGCAAGCTCCAGGTGGTGTTCGGGATGCTGACGCAGAAAATCCGCAATCCCCAGCTGCACAGGCGTATTAACCGTGAAAGTGACGTACTGATGGATGCGACGAAACTCCAGAGTTAACTCAGGCGGTGCCACGCAGTAGCCAACTTTCCAGCCGGTGACGTGATAGGTCTTGCCAAAGGAGGAAATCACAAAGCTGCGGGCATAAAGATCTGGATAGGCGCATAGACTCAAATGCGTTTGCTGATCGAACACCATGTGCTCATAGACCTCATCGCCGATCAGGTAGATGTCATGCTCGGCACATAGCGCCGATAGCGCCTGAATGTCGTCCTCCTGCATCACCATACCCGTGGGATTGTGCGGACTATTCAAAATCAGCAGGCGGGTTCTTGGCGTAATGGCGTCGCGAATCCGCAGCCAGTCCATGCGAAAGCCCGGCGCCCTGAGGGGCACATGCACGACTACTCCGCCCTGCAGCCGGATGACCGGATCGTAGCTGTCGTAGGCAGGGTCCAGCACGATGACCTCATCGCCAGGATGCACCAGGGCAGCGATAGCGCAGAACAGGGCCTGAGTCGCTCCGGCGGTGATGGTAACTTCGGTTTCTGGATCGCAGGTTAGCCCGTACAAATCCTCCACTTTTGCGGCGATGGCCTCCCGTAATGGCGCCACCCCAGCCATCGGCGGGTACTGATTTCTGCCATCGCGCATATGCGCCTCAACGCGATCCAGTAGCGCTGGCGGGCCATCAAAGTCTGGGAATCCTTGGGACAGGTTCAAAGCCTTTTGCTCAGCAGCCAGAGCACTCATCACGGTGAATATCGTGGTCCCCACGTCGGGTAGTTTGCTATG
>CAZWQK010000366.1:0-2018 GCA_964635835.1 uncultured Pseudomonadales bacterium | reverse complement strand
AGATGTGGATACCAAGGCTCTGCGCCCCATGGCGTTAGAGCAAGGCTTGAACTACCTGCCCGGCCAGAGCTTTCATTATCAGCGGGCTCACGTGCCCTATCTGCGCCTGGCCTTTGGGCACTTGACCATGGATCAGATCAGTGAGGGCTTGCCGATTCTGGCGCGCTGCATTAAGCGTTGTCGCGGCAGTAACGAGGCGCGAGATTTCCAGACGCTGTTTAGCTAGCGCCTGGCCACGCCCTTAAATCGGTGATAGCGGCTATAAGGCCGTTGGCTGGCTATGAAGAGCGCCGTGAAGCGTTCGCAGCCCAGGGAGTTAGCATCATTGCGGGTGCCGTAGACTCTCTAGATCACACAAAAGACGTGGCCAAAACCCTGAATTTTCCGGTGGCCTATGGCGTTACCCGGGATATTGGCGACAAGCTTGGGGCGTGGTGGGACGAGCGTCGAGACTTCATTCAGCCCAGTGAATTTCTGCTCAACCCCCAGGGCAAGGTGCTGTTTTCCACCTACAGCAACTCGCCGGTTGGCCGCATGGACCCGGCAGAGACCCTGACGCTGATCACGTACCTGAACAGCCTCAGGAGCTAGCCAGCCGCTAGCCAGGGCGCAGCGCCAGATCCAGCACTGCCTTGTAGCCCGGCTGGATCTCCATGCGATCGCCGTACCCTTTTGCCAGCAGCATGCGATGAGCCTCGGGCAGCTTGTAGTGGGGACAGTTCACCACTAAGTGGTGCTCCAGGTGATACTGAACGTTGTAAGGCGCGATGAGGATGCGCTCCCACCAACTCGCCAAGGTAGTTCGGGTGTTGCGCAGGCGATCGTCATTGTCCGGCACTACGGCGTGTTCGCCAATGTTGCGCAGTCGCACGACGAAGCGATTCCAGGTAAAGGCTGGCAGGATCCACAGCACAAAGTACATGTACCAGACCCCGGCGGTAGTAAACGCCGCCAAGAACCCCAGGTTGATTAGCACGTTGGGGCCGATCCGCGTCCAGGCTCGCTGCAGCCTCGCCGACCAGGTGTCGCCTTTAAAAGCGGCCTTGACGATTCGCCCATACTGATCCCACCCGGTTTGTCCGGTCAGGTCGCGGAATACTTTACGGCGGAAGGAACTTTTCGTGATCGGGAAAGGCTTCGACAGCGCCAAGTCAGGATCGTCCTCTTGCTGAGTGTTGGCATGGTGAACAATGTGGTACTTGCGGTAGTTGTCGATTTTTTCGTCAGTGAACGCTCGATTGAGCAGCCATTCGCACACCCAGTCGTTGACCTTGCGGTTTTTAAACAAGGCGCCGTGAGCACCGTCATGAGTCAACACAAACAATCCCAGCTGGCGGGTACCAATAATCATGATGCCGAGGGTTATCGTGATGGGGTTGGGAAACATAGACACCACGACCCAGGTGCCAATGATTACCGCCCAGCAGTGGGCGATGGCGAAGGCACTGCGCAAGGGGCTGACCTCCCGCAGGTAGTCGATTTCGTCTTGGGTAAAAAAATCTGTGGGTCGCTGTGACAACGCTTGTTTTTCGCTCATCGCACCGTTGCTCCCAAAGCGGGGGCTCTCTCGCTATTGATCGACTCTGCATATTACCGCTGAGATCCCGGTAGATTCCAGACGGGAGATTCATGAATTTCGCAACATCTGCTAACCACGTCGCCAGCCCTCCGCCAACACGGTAAGCACCAATCCTTGGCTCCAAGTCTTAACGCACCGTTCGCCCACAGCCAGCACCGAGAACCACTTCCCAAACAAATTACAAGCAGCGGCAAACAGGCCGAGTCGCTATACTCGCCCCATGAGTATTACAGCACCACCATCCTTCGACGAAATTTCCTATCCCTTCGCTGAGCGACCCGAGCGCGGCAAGCTGCAGCAGCTTGCCCCTGGCGTGCACTGGCTGGCCATGCCCATGAGCGGTTCGCTGGCCTTCATCAATCTGTATCTGCTGGAAGATCACCACGGTTGGTGGATTGTGGATACCGGCCTGGCGAACCGCGACACCGAGGCGGTGTGG
>CAZWQK010000365.1:0-2021 GCA_964635835.1 uncultured Pseudomonadales bacterium | reverse complement strand
GAGACATGCTGGCCGCCGGCGTGCACTTTGGCCACCAGACCCGATTCTGGAACCCCAAGATGGCCCCATTCATCTTTGGCGCCCGCAACAAAATTCACATCATCAACCTTGAAAAGACCTTGCCGGCATTCAATGACGCGCTGATCGAAATGCGCAACATGGCGTCCAAGGGCAAGAAAATCATGTTCGTCGGCACCAAGCGTGCGGCGGCCAAGGTGGTGGCGGAGCAAGCGGCGCGGGTTGGCATGCCCTACGTGGACCAGCGCTGGCTGGGTGGAATGCTCACCAACTACAAAACCATTCGCCAATCCATCAAGCGTCTGATCGACTTGGAAACCGAAAGCCAGGACGGCACCTTTGACCTGCTTTCCAAAAAAGAGGCACTGCTGCGAACCCGAATGATGAACAAGCTGCAAAGCAGTCTGGGCGGCATCAAGGAAATGGGCGGATTGCCCGACGCACTGTTCGTCGTTGACGTGCAGCACGAGCGTATTGCCATTACCGAAGCGAACAAACTCGGTATTCCCGTATTCGGCGTGGTGGACACCAACAGTGATCCCGCCGGGGTGGATTACGTCATTCCCGGCAATGATGACGCCATCCGCGCCATCCGACTCTACGTCTCGGCTGTGGCGGATGCGGTTGCCGAAGGCAAAGCCAACGTTGCCACGGACGTGAGCGAGGACGAATTTGTCGAGGTTGAAGAAACCGCGGCACCCAGGGCTGAAATTTCCGAAGGAGTAGCGGCCAGCCTGAACGAGGCTCTGGCCGCAGAAGACGAAGCCAAAGCCCAAGAAATCGAGGCAGAAGAAGCCAAAGCACAAGAAGCCGAAACCCCAGAAGCTGCAGTCCCAGTGGCAGAAGCCAGCGCCGACGCGGAGAAGGAGTAAGACATGGCAATTTCAGCAGCAATGGTGAAAGAACTTCGTGAGCGCACCGGTCTGGGCATGATGGACTGCAAAAAAGCGCTGGTGGAAGCAGATGGCGACATGGATAAAGCCATCGAGGATCTGCGCAAAAAGAGTTCCTTGAAGGCAGCGAAGAAGGCCGGCCGAACGGCGGCTAACGGACTGTTGGGCGTTAAAGTCGCCGCCGACGGCACCCGTATGGCCATGGTTGAAGTCAATATCGAAACCGACTTTGCCGCAAAGAACGAGAAATTCGTAGCCTTCGTCAGCAAGGTTGCACAAACCCTTTTCGACGAGGGTGACCTGGAATCAGTCGCGGCATCGCTGAACGCAGAACGGGAAACCCTGGTGCAAGAAATCGGCGAGAACATGACCATCCGGCGGGGTCAGGTGGTGGAATCCGCTGAGGGCGGACTGAGCTATTACATGCACGGCGATCAACGCCGAGGCGCCATCGTGCAGCTTGCCAGCAAGGCAGATGAGCTGGGCCGAGATCTGGCCATGCACGTGGTCGCCATCAACCCCATGGTCGTGAAGAGCGAAGACGTCGCCGCCGACGTGCTGGAAAAAGAGCGGGAGATTTACATGTCCCAGGCTCAAGACAGCGGCAAGCCCGAAGAGATCATCGTCAAGATGGTGGAAGGTCGAATCAAAAAGTATCTGGCCGAGGTGAGCTTGCTGGACCAGCCCTTCGTTAAGGATGGCAACACTAAGGTTGGTGCCCTGGTGAAGCAGGCCAATACTGAGGTGCTGCAATTTATCCGCTACGAGGTGGGTGAAGGCATTGAAGTGGCGGAAGAAGACTTCGCGGCAGAAGTAGCAGCCCAGCTTGCGGGCAGCGAGTAGTCCCACTTGCCCCGCCTGCTGCTGAAACTCAGTGGAGAGGCCTTGGGTGGTGAATCCGGCCAAGGCATTGAGCCGGCGGTCCTCGACCATTTTTGCCGCCAAATAAAGCACGCTATAGAATCCGGCATCGAGCTTGGTGTCGTGCTCGGCGGCGGTAATTTGTTCCGCGGTGCGGCTCTGGCTGGGGCAGGAATGGACCGAGTGGTGGGTGACCGCATGGGTATGCTCGCCACGGTGATGAACGCCTTGGCCCTGGGTGATTTTCTG
>CAZWQK010000364.1:0-2030 GCA_964635835.1 uncultured Pseudomonadales bacterium | reverse complement strand
CAGTTTGAATGTAATCACCAAATCCAGACTTATTAGTTTGGTCGACCCGCTGGGTGCCTACATCGCTGTTAATCAGGTCTGTACGGTCCTGATAGGCGCGAATTTGGTTCATTAACGAACCGACCTTGGCTTGGTATACGCTTTCAATCATGCTGTTCTCCTACGCCGACCGGCGTCGCGGTAATTCCATCCCCCGCTCGCGCATCCGCGCCAGCTTGTAACGCAATGTACGTTCGCTGATGCCTAGGGCCGCAGCCGCAGCCTGACGGGTGGGAGACGTTCGGATGGTTTCTGCAATAATGCGAAATTCGTTCGCTTCCATAGCGTCCTGCAGCCCGTCGGTTTTTTCAAAATCCGCCGCGGGAGCCGCTTGAGTGGCCACAGGTGCGGTAGGCACATCTGCGGCACGGGGTGTTTCCACGGGCGCCGAGGGCTCGTCAAAAATCAGATACTGAGGCTGAATTACCTCGCCCGACGTTAAAACAATGGCGCGCTGCACAACGTTCTCGAGTTCTCGTACGTTGCCAGGCCAGGTATACGACAATAATTTCGCTACGGCCTCAGGTGAGAACTGCAAGGAGCGATTTTCACGGGAGTGTTTAAGGATAAAAAAGTTAGCCAGGGGCAATACATCGTCCAAACGCGCAATCAAACTGGGCACGTTTATACGAAAAGTGCTGATGCGGAAGTACAAGTCTTCTCTAAAAGGATTGTCTAACGCACCAGAGCGCAAATCCCGATTGGTGGCAGACACAATACGTACATCCACCTTATGGGATTCAGAAGAACCCACAGGCAGCACTTCTTTTTCTTGGATCGCACGCAATAACTTGGCTTGCAGCTGGGGTGACAACTCACCCACTTCATCAAGAAACAGCGTGCCGCCCTGGGCCTGGGTAAAAAACCCTTCGGTAGTGCGGGTTGCACCGGTAAAGGCGCCCCTTACATGACCGAACAAAAGACTTTCAGCGAGGTTCTCTGGCAGCGCCGCGCAATTCACCGGCACAAACGGGCCGTCCCGCCGTGGCGAAAAATCATGGGCAAGGCGCGCTAATACTTCTTTACCAGAACCCGTAGCACCCTGTAACAACACGGTGACCTCGGATGCGCCAACCCGTTCTACCAGGGCCAACAACTGCTGACTGGTCTCATCCACAAAAACATAGGATTCGTACTTCAGCAGACGCAACCGGGCTGAAGCCGCGACGTTTTGCCAAACCCCACACTCCGCATCCGCCGTAACCACATCATCGACCCCGCTTTTAACACCAGCGATGGCCGTATTCAGATCGCTGTTGTCGACCCGCAAAATCAGATAGACCCGCGGCCCCAGCACATCACGCAACGCTCGCAGATGACTCTCAAGAGTACCAGGGCGACCTTGAACACACACTACCCGAGGGCCGGCTTCGTTCTCGACCAGTTGATTAGTGAGCTGGCTTAGCGCAATAGGACGCGCGCGGAAGCCGCCGCTGTTCAGCGCAGCAACAGTCTGAGCATCCAGATCTGCGCTGTTGTCCCAAAAAAGCTCAATGGGTTGTGATTCGTACATGATATTCGTTCTGCACTCGTTGCCATTACAATTGCCGTGTTTGAAGCAAATGGCGTGCCAGAAAAAATATTCAGTATTTTCAGCAAGTTATAAGCAAAGTGGCAAGATCTTACAGGCTGAGTATTGCCGGTTGACGAAAATTCGACGGCTTGCCGCATCTAACGCTACAAGCGTCCGCTTTTAGCCAACGTAAACCTATGCGACGCGCAGCTCGTACTTTTTAATCCGCTCGATCAAGGTGGTACGCTGCATTTTCAGTAACTTAGCGCAGCGGCTGACGTTACCACCCGTCTCCTCTAGGGCGCGGGCAATAAGATCTTGTTCAATCTCACTGAGCATGCCTTTAAGCGACTGGCCTTGGGCCCGAAAGTCTTCGTAACCCTGAGCCAGCATAACAATAGATTCAAACTCATCATCCACCTGAGAGGTTTCAGAGGCGCCTGCTGAGTCCTGCAGAAATTTTTGTGCAGCAACATCA
>CAZWQK010000363.1:0-2050 GCA_964635835.1 uncultured Pseudomonadales bacterium | reverse complement strand
AGACCGCTCGCATACCCGCCGAGCGCAGTTGTTTGGCCATCTGTGCAAACAAGGTCACCGGTCCAATGGCGTTTACGGCGTAATCGTGCTGAAGCTTGGGCGGCGTCAGTTGCCGCAGAGTTTTCTCCGGCTGTCCGTAGGGCCCGGCCAATAATCCTGTACAGCAAATCCAGCGATGGATGGGTTCGTCAATTGTCCCAGCCAGCGCCGATACGGAATCCGGGTCTGCCATGTCCACGGTCAGCCAGCGCACCGCTGGATCGATACTGCTCACCTGACGATGGTGAGTCGCGTATATGCGTTGGACTTGAGGTTGGGCCAGATAGTGTTCAAGCAGGTTTCTGCCAATGCCCCCACCTGCGCCTAAGATCATTACGTTCATGGTGACTTTCCTGGGTTGTTGAGTTTTGGTCAAGGTATAACTTAACCAAAAGCTGATCAAAATCCCGTGATTGCGAATTTTCAGCTTTTTTGTCTAAATAAATGTTGACATAACCCCAAACAAAGTAGATTTTGATTAGACATAACAACTCTTCGGAGAAACTAACTATGACTCAATCTAGACGTGAACTCCTAAGCGCCGGCATTGCACTGTGGACGGCTTCCCTAATTCCCACGACGACTATCGCCTCAGGACCGCCGGAACTACTGGAATCGGATCCTATTGCGCTGGCGCTTGGCTACAAGCAGGACGCCACCACAGTGGATACCGCTAAGTACCCAAAACGCGCGGGGGCTGCAGGAGCCACTCAGTTTTGCAGTAACTGTGCGCTTTACGCCGCTGGTGAATCTGGCCTCGGTGCCTGCACCGCCATCCCCGGGAAGTTGGTAGCCGGGCCGGGCTGGTGCAACGCGTGGATTCCGGCTGCATAACGAACGAATGAACAGATCGGCCAATCGAGGTACCTTCTCATGGAAAGATTAACCATCGGCGCTGTCGCCAACCTGACCGGTGTCCCGACGCACACCCTACGCAAGTGGGAGAGTCGACACTCCATCGTGACGCCTAACCGCAGTGAGTCCGGGCGGCGTTTCTATACCAACGAGCACGTCCAGCGTCTGCTCTTGGTGAAGCGTTTGATGGGCGAGGGCCACTCCCTGGCCGAGCTTGCTCGTCTGAGCAACGATGAGCTGGATATTCTCGCGGTACGGCATGAGCAAAGCCGGGCCGCTAACTACGACGGCGGAGCCGATGTGGTTGGTCTAAATCTGACCACCTTGTTTGAGCGGGCTGAGCCATCGCTTACCCCATCCTTCAGCGGCTTTTCTCAAACGCTGGAAAAGTGGCTGGATCAGCCCCAGCACGTGAAAAACAGCAAGCACGGCACATTGGTCGTTGAAAGCGACACGCTGCCAGATGCGGTCGTAGACCAACTGGTCACGCTGAGAAATAAGCACTACCAGCGCATCGTCGTGGTCTACGCGTTTGCGCCGCGCCGTATCGAGCAACTGTTAACGTCTCATGGCATTCAGGCGATCAAGGCACCAGCTACCTCAGAGAAGATCCGCTCTTATCTGAACGTTGAAGCACCCAAAGCCTATAGCAGCAACTTCCAGGTTGGGGTAAGCGCCTTTGACCCAGAGCAGCTGTCGCACATCGCAAACATGATGCCGAGCCTTAACTGCGAGTGCCCCAATCACATCGCCAAACTGCTCATCGACATCAATGGCTTTGAGAAATACTGCATGCAGTGTGTGGACGACGACCCGACTCAAAGCGCCCTGCACAGTCAGCTGGCGGAAATGACCGCCCACGCCAGATCAATTTTCGAGGGCGCCCTGCGCGCGGTGGCGATAGCAGACAATCTGGACTTGGAATCCATTCCAACACAAACCAAGCACTAACCCCGAACGCCCAGGAAAGGCAACGGACCCAACACCGCGGCCCACCCCACCGGCAATAACCTTGTCGGACACAAAAAAGGGCCTTACGGCCCTTTTTTGTGTCTTTCTAAAGGCGATCTAAGGGATGGGAAGGTACCCGTCCTCTTCGCCCTTAGTGAATACGCCAACAGCATCGTGGGCGTGGAGGCTTTCGTGGTGCTCAATA
>CAZWQK010000362.1:0-2056 GCA_964635835.1 uncultured Pseudomonadales bacterium | reverse complement strand
GTTTTTTTGATTCGCTCATGGTTGTCCTCAGGAAATCCGCGCCGTTTAGTCTCGGTTAGAGAAAGGCAGGTTTTCAAAACTGCTTTCCATGCTCTCGCGAGTACTATTCATCTGATCGATGATCTGCTGCATGGCTAAAAACTGGCGGTTGTACCGCTCTTCGACTCGCTCCATACGGTCGGCCAAATCACTCAGCTCCTCCTCTCGGGCGCTATTGGCGTTTGCCAGCGTATCCTGCTGGGTTACCAAATAGCTGTCTGTGTCGGTGGCGTTGCTGATTAGCTTATTGATGTCGCCGGCCAACCCCGCAACCGCGTCGCTGGATGTGGCCTGGTCGTCGGTGTTTGCGGTAAACATCTGCACGACGTCTGCGTAATTGTTCGCCAAGGCGCTGTCGAGCTTGCCGTCGTCCACCATTAGCTCACCGGAACGGCTGACGCTAATGCCCATATCGGACAGGTTGGCAATGCTGTCGCTGGCGGACGACGACGAGCCCAGCACAATATTACGCAGAGACGATGTTAACGAGCGGAAGATGCTGTCGCCGGCCAAAGCACCATCCAAACTGGAATTGCTGAGCGCTTTGAGCTGGCGCTGAGCTTCATTATAGATGGTCACGAAATCCACGATGTTGGCTCGTGCTTCGTTGTTGTCCTGGCTGATGGTGAGGTTCGCTGCGCCGTCGGTGACGGTATTTAGCGTCAGTGATACGCCGGTAAGAACGTCGTCGATGACATTGGTTGAACGGGTAAAGTCCACCCCGTTGACGTTGAGCTGGGCGTCAGAAGCGGTCTGCACGCTGGAAAAAGTGATGGCCTCGTCGCTGGACGTCAAACTAAATGCCTTGCTGGCACCGGTCTCACCGATGAGCTGGATGCGGTAGCGGTCGCCGTCTACGCCAGTGTCGACAAGTTCAGCGGTGACCCCCAGATTGGCCTCGTTGATCGCAGTAACCGTGCCCTGCAGGCTGGCGTCGGCGACGGCAATCTCGGTAGCTGTGCCACTGCCAACGGTTAAAGAAAGGGTAACGGGATCGGCACTAAACGCGTCGGTAGCTGAAGCGAAGGCGTTGGACACACTGCGCTGCTCCTGGGCGATCTGGCTGACGGTGATATTATTTGAGCCGGCCCTGGCCGAGGTGGTGGCCGAGGCACTGAATGCGTCGGTTTGGCTGTTGCGCACCGCGAAAGTTTTGAAGTCTTTAGCGTCGTTGAGGCGCAGAGCCGCGTCTTTCACGACGTTGAGTATTGAAACCGCTTGTCCCAGGCCGCTGATTTTCGCGTCGTTTTCGGCGATTTTAGCGTTCAACCGAGCTTCGGTGGGTGCTCTTTCGGCTTCCACCAAGGCCTCCACGATTTTTTTCGTATCAAAACCGGCACCCGCGCCGAGGGCTTGAACGTAATCTATGCTTGCCATAAGGATCTATTGTCCGCTGAAGAAAGTGCTGCTCGTCAAACTGTCGGTTATTCGAAGCAAAACTTTAGTCAGTTGCTGTAACTCATAAGTTAATGACTACATCTTGCGCCCCTGGCGCAATTAGTCAATCCAGATTCGTTGCAGAACCTTCCATTGGTCGGCAACGGGCCGCTGCTTTCCCAGCGAAACGTTCAAGACGAATCTGTTTGTCCAGGGTGCGCCTTTTGTTGACAACACACCCCCAACTCCTACAAGTTAGCAATTTGTATGCCAAAGCAGGTTTGGCTGATGAACTTCCGCAAAAACGCAGCAAAAGGCAGAGAAAAGCCGCAATCACCAGGATATTGGCGCAAAACCTGCCGGGCTGCGTTGGTTAGCGCGCGCTAGCCAGTGGTTGCTGCCAGAACGGGTCGGCACAAATCGGCCGAAACTCCGCGCAAGCGGCACGGGCTTGCCCAAATCGGGGACTACTGAAATTCAGGGTTCGGCCAAGGCCGTCGTCGTCGGGCATCTAGTCGCCAAGGGGATTTTGTTGCTATAAAGTTGACAGATTCCTAGGAGCAGGCCGGACTGGTGTCGCAAGTAATTGTCGGAGAGAGTGCGCAAACTCGGCAGCTCATGCAGTTGATCCGATCCATTG
>CAZWQK010000361.1:0-2072 GCA_964635835.1 uncultured Pseudomonadales bacterium | reverse complement strand
AAGAGGCCTCGTTGTGAGCCTGTGGAGTATCACGAGTTTCGTAGAACTGCAGCGCAATGCCCTGGCGATAACGGCTGAAAACCGGCGCAATCCCCAACAACCTCGCCAGACTAGTACCTTAGAGAACCTGTTTGCCGACGCCAGCGGAGCCATAATTGCGGTTACCGACTACATGGCGAGCTTGGCGCAAGGCATTGCCGCCTGGATGCCCGCGAATTATGAAGTTTTAGGTACCGATGGGTTTGGCTTGTCTGAATCTCGACCCGCGCTGCGGGCCCATTTTGAAGTGGATGCAGATGCCATTGTCAAAGCTGCGCTGGCGAACCTTTATCGACAGGGCAAAATTCAGGCCCATCAGCTTGACTAACATTCAACACACATTGCAGGGAGAAAAACATGCAAGATTTTAACGACAAGATAGCAGTGGTCACCGGTGGCGGTACCGGCATGGGCAGAGAACTGGTGTGCCAGCTTGTCGCTGCCGGTGCACGGGTGTCCATGTGTGACGTTTCTCAGGAAAACATGGACGAAACCCGCCGCCTTGCCAGCTCTGAAGAAGGGCGGTTAAGTGACCATATCTGCGATGTAAGCAACGAAAGTCAGGTGTTGGCATTCCGCGATGAGGTGCTTGCCTTCCATCAAACCCAGCATATAAACCTGCTCTTTAATAACGCCGGAATTGGCGGAGGCGGCTCCTTTGTGGAGGGCGACCGTGATGAGTGGGAGCGCACCTTTGCAGTGTGCTGGGAAGGGGTTTATTTCGGCTGCCGGGCCTTTATGGACGCCCTGGTTGCCAGCGATGCGGGACATATCATCAACACCAGTTCCGTTAATGGCTTCTGGGCCAGTCTTGGCACCACCCAGGCGCACACCTCCTATGCAGCAGCAAAATTCGCCGTCAAAGGTTTCACCGAAGCTCTTGTGACGGACCTGCGGCTCCATGCACCTCATGTGCAGTGCAGTGTGGTCATGCCGGGTCATATCGGAACCTCCATAATGGAGAACTCGTCAAAGGTACTGGGTAAGCCCTGGGGCCATGATTTGCCCGCTGAAGAAGTTGAGATTATCCGCCAGCGCATGCTCGCAGAAGGGCTGCCCGTTGGTAACGTACCCGACGATCATATTCGCCAAATACTGGCGGACCGAGCAGAAGCATTTCGTACTCAGGCGCCGACCACGGCCAGTGAAGCCGCGAACGTCATTCTCGATGGTGTTCGCGAGAACCGGTGGCGGATTCTGATCGGACAAGATGCTCGTGATTTGGATCGTTTGGTCAGAGAAGCGCCAGAAGAGGCCTATGAGAAGTCTTTCATTGAAAAGCTGAACGAATTGAAGCATCTGGGCGGCTTGCTCTAGGCTCACTCAGAGAGCATTGACCCAGAGGATCCCGACAATCTCATGTACTTGGGATCGAAGCCGAGATAATCTAGACACAACAATTAATACGGAGAGAGTATGACTACCCAACGCCGGGATGCTGCGATCGTTGGCATTCATGAATACCCATCGAGGGATGTTGAAGGCAAAGTAAATGCCCTGCAGATTAAAGCCGCTAGCGCGGCCAAAGCCTTAGCCGACGCAGGTCTGAGTTGGTCCGATGTGGACGCAATCTATGACGCCGGCGAAGGCGCACCCATGAGCGGCCTGATGATTTCCGAATACTTTGGCATCCAGCCAACGGTTATGGACACGACTGGTGTGGGGGGGAGTTCCTACGAGTTTCATGCGGCCCACGCGTTACGGGCGATCCGAGAAGGCAAGGCCAAGGTAGCGCTGCTGACCTACGGTTCAACCGCGCACAGCAACGCCAGGGCCATTGGTGCTGGAGGGCGTGGGGGCGGTGTCACCCCAGGGGACAACATGGAAACCTTCGCGGGTCAGACGCTGATTGCAAACTACGCCATGGTGGCACACCGGCATATGTACCAATATGGAACCACCAGCGAGCAACTGGCCGAGATTTCGACTGCAACTCGCTATCACGCCATGCGCAACCCGGAAGCGGTACAGGCCATGACAGACCTAGGGTTTGGGGGCATTCAAGAAACCACCATCGAAGACGTGGTGAATTC
>CAZWQK010000360.1:0-2074 GCA_964635835.1 uncultured Pseudomonadales bacterium | reverse complement strand
CCAGCAGTGCCTTCAACTTGACATCAAACAGGTGAGTGCCTAACGTGCCGCTCCGTTTGAAAAGGCGCACTTCATGGACAACAGCAAAAACTTCAACGTCAAAACCTACAACGCCATTGCACCTGCGGGTCTCCAGCGGTTTTCCGGGGCTGACTTCACCGTGGGGCCAGAGGTTGAGAACGCTGATGCCCTGTTGCTGCGCAGCCATAAGCTGACGCTGGAAGAACTGACGCCAGGGCTGCGGGCAATTGCCCGGGCAGGTGCCGGCGTTAACAATGTGCCGGTTGAGGCCTGCAGCGAAGCGGGCATCGTGGTGTTCAACACCCCCGGCGCCAACGCGAACTCGGTGAAAGAGCTGGTGTTGACGGCCATGCTGTTGGCGTCTCGTGACGTGTTCGGCGGCATCAACTACGTACGCACCCTGGCGGACGTTAGTGATGAGGCCGAGCTAAACAAGCTGGTTGAAGCCGAGAAGAAGAAATTTAAAGGCCGAGAGTTAATCGGCAAGACCCTGGGCGTGGTGGGTCTGGGCGCCATTGGCTCCATGGTGGCCCGAGCCGCACTGGATCTGGGCATGAACGTGCTCGGGTACGATCCGGCTTTGTCCGTAGATGCAGCGTGGCGTTTGCCCGCTGATGTGGGGCGCATGGAAAACCTCCCCAGTCTCTTTGCCCGAGCGGACTACGTAACCCTGCACGTGCCGCAGATTCCCGCCACCGAGGGCATGATCAATGCCGAAGCTCTGCAGGCCTTCAAGCCGGGCAGCGTGCTGCTGAATTTTGCGCGTCAGCCCATTGTCGATGCGCAGGCGCTGAAGGCTTCCTTAGAGAGTGAGCATCTGGGCCGCTACGTTGCAGACTTCCCGGTTCCTGGCCTGATCGATCACCCGCGGGTGATGCTGACCCCGCACCTGGGCGCGAGCACGGATGAGGCGGAAGAAAACTGCGCGGTAATGGCAGCCAACCAGCTGGTACGATTTTTAGAGACCGGGAGCATTGTCAATTCCGTGAACTTCCCGGCAGTAAGCCTTGAAGCAGTGGATGGCTATCGCATCGCCATCAGTAACCACAACGTCCCGGGGATGCTGGGTCAGATGACGGCAGTGTTAGCCGAGCGAAACATTAACGTGATCGACCTCATTAACAAAAGCCGGGATGACCTGGCCTACAACCTCATCGACCTCTCAGAAGCGCCGGATGAAGGCCTGCTTCAGGCCATCCGCGATATCGAAAGCGTGATCGATGTGCGGGTTATCAAAGGCGCTGAAGCCACCGGCTAGTCAGCGGGCCCAACCACTTTCACCCCGCGCCGCGCCTGACGCGCGCGGAAGCGAGACGGGTCGACACAACCCAGCACGCGCGATGATGCCGGCGGCACCCAGCCCATAATCTGACTGGCGATGATGGCCGCCGCCAAAGGCGCTGAAGACGTGCCCATGGAGCCATGGGCCGTCGTTATCCAGCGCTGATTACCCAAGGGCCCAATAATCGGATCACGATCGCTGGATACGCACCGTGGTCCCCGTTTGTGGCTAATCGGCGTGATGGGCCCGGTGCCAATGAATGGACGGTTACCTTGAATGTTGCTGGCAGTGGCTTCAGCACTGGGCCAGGGCCGCTGTTCGTAGCTACTGCCCACAACCCAGGCGTCTGCGTCGGGAATGGTGTAGCCGTTGCCGACGATGGGGGCGGGCAGCTGTGCTGCCGTTGGTTCAATCCAGTCCAGTTGCCCCCATACGTCGCCGATCTCCAGCGGGTTGTCCAAGCAGTAATCCCGGGACTTGCTGCCACAGGCAATGACCCAGGCTTCGTCGGCCGTCGGCTCCCTGGCCTGCTGATGAAATTCAATGGCGCTATGGTCCAGCAACGCCGCGCACCGCTCGGGCAAATTCACCACCCCTGCGCCGCTAAAGTACAGGCCGCCCAAGGCCGCCAAATCCAGCTCACGGATCAAGTCCTCGGCATTGCGAAAGCTCAGCCAATGCTCTTGCTCTGGGGGCAAATCGCCCTGATAGACCCGATAGATCCGCTGGATCTTGTTGAGCTCCTGGGGGGTTAGGGCAAGCTGCAAAGCG
>CAZWQK010000359.1:0-2087 GCA_964635835.1 uncultured Pseudomonadales bacterium | reverse complement strand
GGTTCCACCAAAACGACGGACAAGAGGTGGAACAGCAGGCGCAGAGAATACACTCATAAAGACCATCAATCTTTTCACGATCTTCTGGCGACTGCAGGCGCTCTTGAGCAGGTGGTGCTTCATTATTGACCAAATAAGGCTGCACCTTGGCGTATTGCTGGTAAAACTGGCTCATGTCTACCACCAGATCGCGCACTACCGGCAGGCCAGGCAATGGTCGTAGTACTAACTTATTGCGTTTCACGACCTCGGAAACAGGCGTGATGCAGGCCAAGCCATTTTTTCCGTTCATGTTGATGCCATCAGATCCGCACACGCCTTCGCGACAGCTGCGGCGAAAGCTCAAGGTCGGGTCCTCGTCCTTAATCAACTGCAACACGTCTAATACCATTAGGTCCTTACCCTCAGGAAGGTCGACGTTAACATCGCGCATAACCGGTACTTCATCGAGATCAGGGTTATAACGATAAACACTTACTTGCATTGTTCTTTGTCCTTAAAACTAATTCGGTTCGCTCAAGGTAACGGGCTTAGTAAACGCGCACCTTCGGTTCGAATGCTTCCATCGTCTTTGGCGCAAAATTCACATCGCGCTTGCCCACGCGCTTGTCTTCTGGGTGGAACATTGAGTGGCACAGCCAGTTTTCATCGTCGCGCTCCTGATAGTCGTCCCGGGCGTGCGCACCACGGCTCTCTTTACGGCCCTCGGCGGTAATCGCTGTGGCTTCTGCCACTTCAAGCAGATTTTCCAGCTCCAGCGCCTCAATCCGCGCCGTATTAAACGCAGACGACTTGTCCGGCATGTGGGCTTTACCGATCCGTTCACGCAGTTCCGCTAACTTAACAATGCCTTCTTGCATGTTCTTCTCAGTACGGAATACCCCAAAGCTGTTTTGCATGGTGGTTTGCAGTTCTTTCTTCAGGTCGTAAACCGACTCACCCGAGCTGCTCTCATTCCAGCGATTTAATCTCTGCATCGCCGCTTCAACATCTGAATCAGAGGCTTCGCGATAGCTCACGCCCTGCCGCATGACTTGCTCAATATGCAAGCCCGCTGCACGACCAAAGACCACCAAGTCCAATAATGAGTTACCGCCCAATCGGTTGGCACCGTGGACAGACACACACGCGGCTTCACCTGCGGCATAAAGGCCATCAACGGGTACATCTTCTCCCGATGCAGTTTGGGTCAACGCCTGACCGCTAACCTGAGTGGGGATACCGCCCATCATGTAATGGCAGGTCGGAACCACGGGAATTGGTTCTTTCACTGGGTCAACGTGAGCGAAAGTACGGGATAATTCCAAAATACCCGGCAGGCGACTGTTCAATACATCTTCGCCCAAATGATCGAGTTTCAACTTTACATGGTCCCCATCCGGGCCAAACCCTCGGCCTTCAAGGATCTCTATCACCATCGATCGAGCAACCACATCACGCCCAGCCAGATCTTTTGCGGTGGGCGCATAACGCTCCATAAAGCGCTCGCCATCTTTATTGATCAGATAGCCGCCTTCACCTCGGCACCCTTCAGTGACTAAGGTACCTGCTCCGGCAATGCCCGTTGGGTGAAATTGCCACATTTCTATGTCTTGTACCGGCACGCCTGCGCGCAATGCCATACCGATGCCATCACCAGTACACATCAATGCATTGGTTGTGGACGCATAAATACGGCCAGCGCCACCCGTAGCGAGCACTGTGGCGCGAGAAGTTACGTGCACCACCTCACCAGACTCGATGTTCAGCGCGATTACTCCGACCACCACGCCGTCTTGGTTTTTCACCAGATCCACCGCAAACCACTCGTTGAGGAAGGTAGTGTTGGCTTTAACATTGGCTTGATAAAGGGTGTGCAGTAGAGCGTGACCGGTGCGGTCAGCGGCAGCACAGGTTCGGGCCGCCTGCCCGCCCTCACCGAAGTTTTTCGACTGACCGCCAAATGGTCGTTGGTAGATACGGCCAGATTCAGTGCGGGAGAACGGCAATCCCATATGCTCAAGTTCAAAAACCGCCTGAGGACCCTCTGAGCACATATATTCGATAGCGTCCTGGTCGCCAATGTAATCCGACCCTTTAACGGTGTC
>CAZWQK010000358.1:0-2090 GCA_964635835.1 uncultured Pseudomonadales bacterium | reverse complement strand
CAAAAAGCGCTGGAAGATGCGACTGCCTACGTCCAGGAGCGCAACCAGTTTGGCCAGGCCATTCCGGATTTTCAGGCTACCCAGTTTGCCCTGTCGGACATGCTGACCGAGCTGGTAGCCGCCAGACAGATGGTTCGGCTGGCAGCCAGCAAGCTCGACAGCGGTGACGGTCAAGCAGGCACCTATTGCGCCATGGCAAAACGTTTTGCAAGGGATGCAGGCTTTAAAGTGTGCAACGATGCGCTGCAGTTGTTGGGCGGTTACGGCTACCTGCGGGAATACCCCATGGAGCGCTATGTGCGCGATACCCGGGTTCATCAAATTCTAGAAGGCACCAATCAAATCATGCGCGTAATCATTTCCCGCCGTATGCTCATGGCCGGTGCATTGGAGGTCATTCAATGAACGTTAGCACATCCGACAAACTTAAGGTGGAGATCGTTGGTCACACGGCGGTTGTTACCATCGATAACCCCGGTGCGAACACCTGGGACACCGAGAGCCTGCCAGCACTGGCATCGCTTATCGAAGCTCTGAACGCCGACCGGAACATTTTTGCGCTGGTGATTACTGGCCAGGGCGAAAAGTTTTTTTCCGCCGGTGCCGACCTCAACTTATTTGCCGACGGTGATCCCGACAACGCCCGCAAAATGGCGGAATTTTTCGGCAAAGGCTTCGAGTGCCTGGCGGACTTTCGCGGCGTATCTATCGCTGCCATCAATGGCTTTGCCATGGGCGGTGGACTGGAAGCCTGCCTGGCCTGCGACATTCGGATCGCCGAAACCCAGGCGCAAATGGCCCTGCCTGAGCCCAAGGTAGGACTGCTGCCCTGTGCCGGCGGCACCCAGCGCCTTGCCTGGCTGGTTGGCGAGGGTTGGGCGAAAAAAATGATTTTGTGCGGCGAGCGCGTCAATGCTGAAACCGCCGAGCGCATTGGCTTGGTGGAAGAAGTCGTCGCGACAGGCAAGGCCCAGGACAGAGCCATTGAACTGGCCGCCCAGGTCGCCCAGCAAAGTCCGATCTCGGTAACCTATTGCAAGGAGCTAATCCACCAGGCTCGCGACAACGCCGTAGCAGACGCCCTGCCCTACGAACGGCAAAAATTTGTCGACTTATTTAGCACCGAAGACCAGCGTGAGGGGGTCAACGCCTTCTTGGAAAAACGCGATCCGGTTTGGAAAAATGCCTAGGCGCTACGCCCAGGCCACCCAACGAATGCCCACGGAACCAAAGTCCCGCCAGCCGTGCTTACTCAAATACCTGGTGCGCGGGGTCAACGCGAATCGATCCGCCCAGCAGGCGCTGACCACAGAACTGGGTGAGATGCTCAGCCAGGCAAGCGCCATTACGGTGCTTCCGGTGGTTGAGGGATTTTCCGTGGAGCTGGAATTTGAGGACATCAAACCCTTCACCACCGTGAGCTTTGAGCCCTACGTTGCCGAACATGTGCTTGGAGACGCGGTACGGCTGCGCTGCGACACTCAGGGTAGTGCGGAAATCCAGCTGCTGAAATCACGGTTCTAAGCACGCCGCCACGTCCCCAGGACGTCTAGGTCACGGTCCCAAGACGTCTAGGTCACGGTTTTTTCCGGCTGTCGATACAAGGCCACGGCTAGCGCCGCTACAATGTAGAGGGCAAAAATCCCCTGAAAGGCAAGGTCGTAGGAGCCGGTTACGTCGAAGACCCAGCCAGCAAAGGGCACGCCGAGAATTTGTATTGGGAACATCGCCGGCCGCATCAGACCCAACACCGCCCCGAAGCGCTCCCGACCAAAGGTCTTACCCACCACGGCGCCATGCATGGGCACCACGCCGCCAACGCCATAGCCGAACAGGGCAGCGCCGACACAAATCATCACATAATCTGTGGAGGTGAAAATCAGATACTGGCCGAGGAATTGAGCCACGATGATGACCGCCATCACCCGGCGCACGCTCATCCGATCACTGAGCCAGCCAAAACTCAGCTTTCCCGCCACCCCAAGCCCGGCACAAACCGACATCACCAGAGATGCCTGAACCAGGGAAAACCCGTAATCCGTTAAGCGTGGAATCATGTGCGTCAACGTGGTGTTCATGCAGCAAAAGAG
>CAZWQK010000357.1:1000-2091 GCA_964635835.1 uncultured Pseudomonadales bacterium | reverse complement strand
AGCGCTTCTCTTCAGTTGCATCGTTGAAGTAGCCGTCGCCAGAACGGTCAACGGGAACACCGGATAAAACAACTGCGATTTGGCCTTTGACGTTCAGACCCGAGTAGTCGTCCCAGCCAGCCGTCTGCACACCGTATCCCGCTAATACCAATGGGAGAGCGTTCATTTGGCCTGCATCCAAGCCCGGGTAAAACACGAACTCCTCCATGAAATTCAAGGAATCCACTTGCTCCTTCTTCCCGGCCACCACCTGCGCATGATTAAGGATTTTGGCGTCTAGCGAGCATATTGCTCCAAGGCTGAATTAATTTCGGCATAGATTTCACTTGAACCATCTTTATGCAAAAGCAAAATTTGATAGGGCATAAAACGGTCGCCCACCTCCATGCCCGGACTGCCCAAGGGCATGCCTGGCACACTTAGGCCAATGCTCCCTTCGGGCGGTGCGGCCAAGAATGCATGGATAAATTTACTAGGCACATGTCCTTCAAAAACATAGCCCTGAGCAGACACCGCCGTATGACAGGACCTATACCGTGGACCGATGCCCAGCTGCGCTTTCTGCTCTGCAAGATTTTCAGGCTCTGCTACAGCCGTCGAAAATCCATTGTCATGGAGATGCTCCATCCATTTGACGCAACAGCCACAGGTTGGTGATTTCAGCACCTTAAGGATAGGATCAGTCGAGTCAGCGCGAAGCTGGCCGGCACCAATCAATATCAAAACGCATGCGGCGATGGTCAACGAAAATTTCATCAGCTGCTTTCCTCCTGAGGTAAAATGCACAAGGCCAAAAGTTTCAAACCCTTGAGTATACTTAAAGTTACTACAGTATCAGCGGGACGAAAATTAGCCCACTGATAGAGCGTTAAGCAGAAGGCAACAAGCAATGACTGCAGCAGAAAGAACCAGCGATAGCCGCCAAGCACGCAGCGATGCAACCAAGAACGCGCTGATGCGCGCGGCCGAAAAATTGTGCGCAGAGCGCGGTGTTGGAAACGTCTCCATCAGTGACATCATTGCTGCCGCTGGACAAAAAAACCAATCGGCACTGCAGTATCACTTCAGCAATCTAAGCGGCCTAATTGACG
>CAZWQK010000357.1:0-990 GCA_964635835.1 uncultured Pseudomonadales bacterium | reverse complement strand
GCTCCGAAGAAACCCATACCCGACGCGCCGAGCTCATCGACGTATTGCTGGCCCGCAGCAGCCAACCGAGCCTGCGGGAAATTTGCATGCTAATGGTCTATCCCGCATTTTCCCTGGCACAGGAAAGCAGCGAGTACCAAGACTACGTAAGGGCCTTTGGCCACCAACTAGTATTGTCGGAAACTTCATTACTGCCCATCGTAAAGCGCCGTGGCGGCGGCGGTGCCAGCGGCGAAAAGACCGCAGAACTGCTCAAGGCAGCACTACCCCATCTAACACCAGCGCACTATCAGCAACGCATGGAGGCGGCAGTACGACTGTGCTCGGCGTCAATGTATTACCAGGCCCGACAGCCCGAGGGGTTTAAGGGCGCCGAAGCCGAACGTTTTTTACACGGTCTTGTAGACGCGATCGAGGGCCTAATGTGCGGACCCGTTTCAGAGCAAAGCAAGGTAGCCGTAAAGAACGCCTAACTCCGGCTTTTATAATGATTTACATTAAAATTACTAAGCTGTTACGGTACAAACCTCCGAACAAGCGACAACGCATCTATGCAGACATTGAGAAAAATTCTTGTACGCACAGCGTTAGCCGTCGCTGTATTACTCTTTGCTGGGATTTGGCTGGCGTTTTTTTCCACTAGACCACCGCTCTCTACCGACCCCGCAACTCTTGCTGGAGACGGCAGCACCCTCAATTACTGCGAACTGCCGGCACTCGATGGCAGCGGCAAAAAGGCCGTCGACATTGCCAAGGGCAACACACCCGGATGCAGCTATGATCACTTTCCCTTACCAATCCTTAGGGAGTGCACGGAACCACTTGCGCCCGACGCTGCAGACATTCGGGGCTTGTGGCGCGGGATTAGCGGTAACGTTGGGCATGTAGAGCGAGTTGAGCAATGTGGCTCGAGAGTTGTAGTAACCAGTAGCGGCCTCATTCATGACTCTGGACCCAACAGCACCAGTGGTTACAACAGTAACGACACCG
>CAZWQK010000356.1:0-2098 GCA_964635835.1 uncultured Pseudomonadales bacterium | reverse complement strand
ATTCCACGCCCGCATGGGCTTTCGGGAAATCGGTCAACGGGTCGATGACTCGAGCGACAAGCACCTCTCTATGCAGGTTTATGAACTATAGGTGACAATAGTGCTCATCCGGGATAGATCCGGAGGGAAGGGACATGGAACAAATCTGGCTGACCTGGGCCAAACAGTTGCAGGCCATTGCCTCCACGGGTATGCATTTCACGGAGGGTGAGTACGACCGGGAGCGCTACGAGCAGATCGCTGACATTTCTCAGCAGATGCTGTCTCGACTGGGTGACGTTCCTGTTGAACGAGTGCTGTCACTGTTCCCGGATTATGCCCAGGGCTATGCCACACCGAAGGTGGATGTTCGCGGTGCGGTGATCCAGAACGACAGGATCCTGCTGGTCAAAGAGCGCGTCGACCAGCTCTGGACATTGCCCGGTGGCTACGCGGATGTTGGATTATCTCCGGCAGAGAATGTTGCAAAGGAAGTTGATGAAGAGGCCTCGATCACCGTTGAGGTCAGAGCGCTTTATGCCCTGCGCCACAAAGCAAGGCATGGATACGATCAGGACGCGCGTGACTTTTATAAGTTTTTCTTCCTGTGTGAGCAGACGGATGAGCGCGCCCCGCAGCCCGGGATTGAGACTCTGGACGCCGCCTATTTCAGTGCTGATAAACTGCCAGCACTTTCCCGCACGCGAGTGATAGAGGAAGACATTCACGCTGCATTCGGTGCGAGAAATGGCGGGACTGTTTTCACTGTCTTCGACTAACTCTCTCCATTGAAGGGGCAGCCAAATGGAACTCAAAGTATTTGCGACCATCTTTACTGCAGTCTTTATTGCCGAGCTTGGCGACAAAACCCAGCTTGCCACCATGCTGTTTGCCTCAGACAAGGACATCAGCAAGTTGACCGTATTCATCGCGGCGTCTCTGGCGCTTATCGTCGCTTCTGCGATTGGTGTCGCAGCCGGAACGCTGCTGTCGGAATTTATCAGCGAGAAAGTGCTTTCTTATATCGCCGGGGTCGGCTTCATCATGATTGGTGCATTTACGCTGTACCAGGCCGGCGCGGCTTAATGCCGCCTATGCGGCCTCGGCAAAAGATAGCTTGGGGGATAACGGCGTCAGAAAACGGGCACGACCTGATCGTCAGATCACTGAGGAGTAGATCAGGTAGTAACGCATACTGCCCGGCGATGACCGGGCAGGTTCAAGCGGGTGATTTGTCTCGGTTAGGAGACGACGACAATATTTTCAGCTTGTGGGCCTTTCTGACCCTGAGTGATTTCGAACTCAACCTTCTGGCCTTCTGCCAGCGTTTTGAATCCTGAACCCTGAATTGCGCTGAAATGTGCAAACACGTCTGGACCAGATTCCTGTGCAATAAATCCATAACCCTTGGATTCATTGAACCACTTAACTGTTCCGCTTACTGTATTTGACATAGACATAGATCCCTAAATTAGCGGCGATAAACGCCTTTCTTTATTGCAAAAAACGATGGGAAAACTGAGATTGAGACCACGTAACGAAGGTATAACAAATCGAGGGGCTAAAACCGTTTTACATCGGACCCCAACTTTGGGGGCTCAACTCTAGAAAGTCAATTAAAGGATTAATAAAGAGATCTCAAACATGATGGTGTCCGGCCGTTGAAGAATGCGCGTCAGCTTACCCTGGTCCTTGTGGGAAGCCTGCTATGCCTGGTGGGTTTCTTTCTTGCCAGCCTTTATGTCTGGGAGGCGCTCCTTTCAAAAATTGGTGACCCGGATCAATCTGCAGCGTTCTGGTATTTGCCCTTACTGCTGTTCGGCTTGATTGCCATGAAAGCTGGATGGAAACTCATTGCAACCGGACGATCTGCCACCGCTTGAGTTAACGGTGCGAAACGACCGATTTCCGACTCTGCTGATGCCCATTCCAATGACGTGGATGGCAATGGGTGAATCATGTTTGGCCCGTCAAATTGAATACAATAACTGCGGAATGCTGACGACCTTCAACACGTGTAACATGGTTTCGAGGGACGGAAAATCTGCCATGCAGCGCGCGACGAAAACTGACGTTGAAAAATTGCTGAGAAGACTGGTTAACGGGGGCCCGATTCGTC
>CAZWQK010000355.1:0-2130 GCA_964635835.1 uncultured Pseudomonadales bacterium | reverse complement strand
CCTGGTCAACACCGGCTGGACCGGCGGACCGTACGGCGTAGGCGAGCGATTCAATATCCCCACGACTCGGGCCATTATAACCGCCATTCAAAACGGTGCTCTGGTGGACAGCCCAACCACGCACTTGGCTGGCTTGAATCTGGACATACCCGTGAGCGTGCCCGGGGTGGACGGGCAGCTGTTGAACCCACGCGATACCTGGGCAGATAAAGCGGCATACGATACTGCTGCAGCGAGCTTGATCGCGAAGTTTGAAGCGAACTTCAAGCGCTTTGATGTAGAGCCGAGCATTGTCGCAGCAGGCCCGGCCACCTGAGCGCTGGGTTCATAGCCGGGCAAAACCGTTAACTTACTGGGCAAATCCGGCGCTCCAGACCCTCAGGGCGCGACCTTAAACAGTTCCAGGAGGCACGGCTCATACATGCTGCTCGACGAAGCCACAGTCACATCTCTGCAAAAACCGGTTAATGGGCTGGGTGGACTGATTCGTGGCATTGAAAAAGAGAGCCTGCGCGTCCTTGGCGACGGTTCGCTGTCCCAAGCACCACACCCCAGCGGCTTGGGTTCCGCTCTCACCCACCGAGCCATTACCACGGATTTTTCAGAGGCCCAGCTAGAGCTTATTACCGGTATTCACACCAGCCCCCAGTTGGTCTTGCAAGAACTCCAGGATGTGCACGTATTCGTCCAGCGCCATTTGGGTGATGAACTGCTGTGGCCAAGCAGCATGCCCTGCATTCTGGCCGCGGACCAGGATCAGATTCCCTTGGGTCAGTATGGACGGTCCAATATTGCCCAGGCCAAGACAGTCTACCGGCGCGGCTTGGGCAACCGCTATGGCCGTATGATGCAGACCATCTCGGGCATTCACTACAACTTTTCCATCCCCGACGAGCTGTGGCATGCCCTGGGTAAAACCACTCAGCAAAGTCGCACTGAGGCCTACTTTGGTTTGATTCGAAATTTTCGCCGATGGTCCTGGCTTTTACTTTATCTGTTTGGCGCGGCCCCAGCGGTTTGCCGCTCGTTCGTACAAAATCTTGATCATCAGCTCGACGAGTTCAACAAAGGCACATTTTACCTACCCCATGCCACCAGCCTACGCATGGGGCGATTGGGTTACCAAAGCGATGCTCAAAGGGCCCTGGACATTTCCTACAACTCGCTGGCTGATTATTCCGCAACCTTGCGTGTCGGCTTGACCGACAGTTATCCCGATTACGCAAACATTCAGCCAGCGGTAGACGGTGAGTATCCGCAGCTCAACGATGCTGTGCTGCAAATTGAAAACGAGTTCTACGGCACCATTCGCCCGAAACGCACGGCCCAAAGTGGTGAGCGGCCACTGGCCGCGCTAGGTCGAAATGGAGTGGAATACGTTGAGGTGCGCTGTGTAGACCTGAATCCCTTTGAGCCACTAGGCATCGACGCTGGGCAAATTCGATTTATGGATACGTTCCTGCTGCTCTGTCTCCTGGCAGACTCGCCAGCAGACAGTGCGGAATCTCGACAGAGTGTTGCGCGCAATCAAACCAAGGTGGTCGAGCGTGGTCGTGAACCAGGGCTAGCCCTTGAAGACGGTAACCGCCAAATTCTGCTGACTGATTGGGCGACACAGCTGCTAACTGCCTGCGAGCCAATTGCCAGGGCCATGGATGCTGCCGCCACCAGCGCCGATACAGGCTATCAAGCCAGTCTCGACCATCAGCTGCGCAAGGTTGCGCAGCCCCAGTTAACGCCTTCGGCGAAGGTCATTGCGGCCATGGCAACCCACGGGTCGTTCTTTCGCTTCACCATGCATCAAGCCGAAATGCTGCGAAATCACCTGAAAACCACGGCCATTGACGACGCCACCCTGGCGGAGCTTGAACGAGAATCGTCGGCTTCTCTGCAGCGTCAGGCCGACATGGAAGCAGCGGACACCCAAAGCTTTGAGGCTTTTTTGGAGGATTATCTTGCGCTGGCGTGATGGGCCTCTGGCCTCTGGCGATTAGGGTCGAAACAGCTTCCCATGAATTTTCTTGTGCACTGCGCTCTCGCCGATGATGCCAGCCGCATTTGGCCCCAAGGGGAGTCCCTTAACAAAGGATTGTTAGCCGGGGCAATCCTGGCAGATTTCAGCAAGGGCCC
>CAZWQK010000354.1:0-2132 GCA_964635835.1 uncultured Pseudomonadales bacterium | reverse complement strand
TTCCACTGATCGGCAAGCTTTACCGCAAGAACATCGTCGTCTATTGCTATGGTCGGGCGCTCTACAACCAGAACGTCACCAAGCTGATGAAAGCCCATCGGTACGTCCGTCAGGTGGCTCAAAATGAGTTATCCGAGTTCGAAACCTTCCCGCTGCTCCAGGCCATCTCCAAATTGGATCTTGGACCCTGTCACATTGATCTCGGCAAACTGGCCACCAAGTACATGGAAGGCGCTGAGGCGGCGAAACTCAGCCCAGCGGATTTTGCCCAGCAAGAGTGCGCTGCCGTTATTGGTCAAAGCACACCGCCCATTGCCGCGCCGCAAGATGTGGTGCTGTATGGTTTTGGTCGAATCGGCCGATTGCTGGCCCGGCTGTTAATCGAAAAAACCGGCAGCGGCGGCCAGCTGAGATTGCGCGCTATTGTGGTGCGCAAAGCCAGCGCTGATGATCTGGTGAAGCGCGCCAGCTTGCTGCGACGGGATTCAGTACATGGCAGCTTTCAGGGCACTATTCGCGTAGACGAAGAAAATCAGTGCATTATCGCGAACGGTAATGTTATCAGGGTGATCTATGCACCAAGCCCAGATCAGGTGGACTATGAGTCCTACGGCATCCACAACGCGCTGATTATTGATAACACCGGTGCCTGGCGAGACATGGCGGGCCTGTCCGAGCATTTAAAGTCCAAGGGCGCGGGTAAGGTCGTACTGACCGCACCGGGCAAGGGCGAGGTCAAGAATGTGGTCTCGGGGATCAACACAGGCGATATAGAAGACAGCGATCGGGTGATTGCTGCCGCCAGCTGCACAACCAACGCCATCGTCCCCGTGCTGAAAGCCATGAACGATCAGTACGGTATTGAAAGCGGTCATGTAGAAACCGTTCACGCCTACACCAACGATCAAAACCTGATCGACAACTACCACAAGAAAAACAGGCGCGGTCGTGGCGCTCCGCTGAACATGGTCATCACCGAAACCGGTGCATCCTCCGCCGTGGTGAAGCTGCTGCCGGAGCTTGATGGCAAGCTAACCGGTAATGCTATCCGCGTACCGACGCCCAATGTTTCCCTGGCGATCCTAAACCTGACCCTGGAAAAAGCCGGCAGTGAAGAAGAAATCAGAGAGTTCCTCAGGGCAACGGCCTTGCACAGCAGTCTGCAGCGGCAGATCGATTTCACTACGTCTCCGGAGATCGTGTCCTCGGACCTGGTTGGAAATCGTCACGCCTGTATCGTGGACGGCGAAGCGATCATCACAAAAGATAATCGTGTCGTTCTATATGTCTGGTACGACAACGAGTTTGGCTACGCATGTCAGGTGGTGCGGATTGCACAAAAACTTGCCGGTATTCGCTACCCGCTGATTCCTGAAGATGTTGTGAAGATGGGCTTCTAACTATTGACGTCTATGTCGGTTAGGACTCGCATTGCACCGTCCCCAACAGGAGACCCTCATGTTGGGACCGCCTACATGGCGCTATTCAACTGGGCCTTTGCTCGCCATCATGGCGGCCAATTTGTGCTGCGTATTGAAGATACCGACCAAGCTCGCAGTACTGAGGAATCTGAGCAGGCCATATATGAAGCGCTGGCGTGGTTGGGCCTGGATTGGGATGAAGGGCCAAATGTCGGCGGAGTACATGGACCTTATCGGCAGAGCGAGCGCAAAAAGGTCTATCAACAGTACGTGCAGACGTTGCTGGATGAAGCAAAGGCCTTTTACTGTTTTTGCTCCAAAGAGCGGCTGGATGCAGTCCGTGCTGAACAGCAGGCCAACAAACAAACCACCCGCTATGACGGGCACTGTTGCGACCTGGACGCTGCGGAGGTGGCGCGTCGGCGAGAGGCGGGGGAAAGCCACGTAATACGGATGCGTGTGCCTGAGTCAGGCCATTGCACGTTTACCGACCGCCTGCGGGGTCAGATCACCATTCCCTACAGTCAAGTTGATATGCAGGTGCTGATCAAAGCCGATGGCATGCCGACCTATCACTTAGCCGTGGTGATTGACGACCATCTTATGGAGATCACCCACATTCTGCGCGGTGAGGAGTGGTTGAATTCTGTACCGAAGCATCAGTTGCTTTACGAGTACAACCTTGATCGATGGGAAATTCAAACACATAAG
>CAZWQK010000353.1:0-2136 GCA_964635835.1 uncultured Pseudomonadales bacterium | reverse complement strand
GACTTTCGATATCGATGCAAACGGTATTCTGAACGTGTCAGCAAAAGACAAAGCGACCGGTAAAGAGCAATCCATCATCATCAAAGCGTCCAGCGGCTTGTCCGATGAAGAAATCGAGCAGATGGTTCGAGATGCTGAGGCGCACTCTGAAGAAGATAAGAAGTTCGAAGAGATGGTAACGCTGCGTAACCAGGCAGACGGCTTGGTCCATGGTGCGCGCAAGGCCGTTGAGGACGCCGGCGACAAGGCCACAGAAGAAGAAAAAACAGCCATACAAACGGCTGCTACTGAACTCGAGGAAGCACTGAAAGGCGACGATAAAGCGGATATTGAAGCGAAGATGCAAACACTATCCGAGGCGTCAGCGACCTTGGCGCAAAAGATGTACGCGGAACAGGCTGATACCGGTGCTGGCGAAGCGGCGGCAGACAGCGATTTGGGTGACGCGGTAGATGCTGAATTCGAAGAGGTTAAAGACGACAAGGACTAAGCGCCCATAAGCGCGTGTTCCTGATACGTAGCGCGGTGGTTACCAGAGGGTGCCGCCGCGTTGTGCTTTCGGCAGGGCTGTTTGGGCGCAGAGCAAATAAGTGAGCCGGTAATACTAGGTAGGCTGAGCAGGTATGGATAAAAGGGACTATTACGACGTTTTGGGGGTCGATCGAGGCGCGTCCGAGGGTGACTTGAAAAAGGCCTATCGACGCCTGGCGATGAAGTTCCACCCAGACCGTAATAGCGATGACCCCCAAGCCGAAGAGAAATTCAAAGAGGCTACGGAAGCCTACGAGATCCTCACAGATCAGGAAAAGCGTGAGGCCTATGACCGTTTCGGTCACGCGGGAGTAGATCCGAACCAAGGCGGCGGTTTTGGTGGCCAAGGCAATTTCGGCGACATTTTTGGTGACGTATTCGGCGACATCTTTGGCGGCGGCGGCCGCGGCGGCCGCAGTGGACCTGCCCGCGGTAGCGATCTTCGATATAACCTGCGGTTGAGCTTAGAACAAGCGGTTAGTGGCGATACGATGGAAATTCGTATCCCGGTTCTTGCGAGCTGTACCGATTGTAACGGCACGGGTGCCAAAGCCGGAACTTCTGCCTCGACTTGTCCGGATTGTAATGGCAGTGGTCAGATCCGCGTTTCTCAAGGATTCTTTTCCCTGCAGCAGACGTGCCCCAGATGTGGTGGTCGTGGCAAGGTCATTACAGACCCATGCCTCACCTGTGGTGGTGCTGGGCGTGTTGAGCGACAAAAAACCTTGTCTGTAAAAATCCCGGCAGGAGTCGACAATGGCGACCGTATCCGGCTTTCCGGTGAAGGCGAAGCTGGGCCCAATGGAGGACCAGCAGGCGATTTATACGTACAAATCGAAGTCAGTGAACATCCGATCTTCGTCCGCGAGGGCCGGCACCTCTACTGTGAAGTGCCGATTTCGTTCGCTGATGCGGCGTTAGGTGGCGACCTTGAAGTGCCCACGTTGGATGGCCGTGTGAATCTAAAAATCCCAGCCGAAACCCAAACCGGTAAGGTCTTTCGTCTGCGCGGTAAGGGCGTAACCCAGGTGCGCTCTGCCGGTGTCGGTGACCTGTTGTGTAAGGTGTTGGTGGAAACACCTGTCAAGCTAACGGATGCGCAAAAGCGTCTATTTGAAGAACTCAAGGTGACCCTCGGCGACAGCGATAAGCACTCACCGAAAGGCAAAACCTGGTTTGATGGTGTGAAAGATTTTTTCGAAACGCTAAAGTCATAACACCTAAACAACGAACGTACTGTTCGCCGGGGGAAACATGATTCGAGTCGCCGTTGCTGGTGCAGTAGGAAGAATGGGCCGCGCATTAGTGCAGGCAATTGATGCTGCAGAAGACCTGACTTTAGGGGCGGCATTTGAACACGCAAATAGCCCAGCGCTTGGGCAAGATGCAGGGGAGCTGGCCGCTGTTGGCAACCTTGGCGTTGTTGTTGGCAGCGATCCGGCTGCTGCGATCGATAGTTTCGATGTTGTCATCGACTTCACCACGCCTGCAGCAACCTTGGCTTTGGCCCAGGTGTGTGCCCAAGCAGGCAAAGCTATGGTAATCGGCACCACCGGTTTTTCCGAGGAGCAACTGGGTACCTTGCACTCCTATCAGAACAAAGTG
>CAZWQK010000352.1:0-2151 GCA_964635835.1 uncultured Pseudomonadales bacterium | reverse complement strand
GCTGTCTTGGGCTGGTGAGATAAATCGATCGGGTTCAATTGCCATTATGCGCCTCTCGCCATGCTCCGCAGTACCCAAGTGACCAATTGCTCGGTATCAACGTTGTCTTTATCCCCCAGCGCCTGTTGCGCTTGCTGGACAGCCTCTGCCGCTTGGTTGGGACGATATCCCAGAGCGATCAGTGCGTCCTCAGCTTCTCGACTTACCGACAAATTCACCGAGGATGGCGACGCCGCCACGGTCATGTCATCTGGCAACAGCGAGTCCAGTCGGGACTTTAGCTCCACCATCAACCGCTCTGCGGTTTTTTTGCCCACCCCGGGCACCTTGGTCAGGATACCAACTTCGTTTGCCTGCACGGCGCTAAACAAGGTTGCCGGAGCAATGGATGAGACCAGCGCCAAAGCCATTTTCGGACCAACACCGTTGATGCGGATGAATGCACGGAACAAATCCCGTTCCCGCTGGTCGCTAAAGCCGAATAGCAGCTGGGCCTCCTCACGCACAACAAAGTGAGTAAAGAGCATAAGCTGCGCTCCAGATTGAGGGCTTTGAGCCAACACACCTGCGCTCACCTCCACCTCGTAGCCTACACCAGCCACGTCGAGCAAGATTTGACTGCCCTCGATAGAGATCAGATTCCCTGTAAGCCTGCCAATCAACTTTGCGCCTTTACGTTTCGCTGAGCGAAGCAGTATTGACGTGGCACAGGGCAATCGCAAGGGCGTCGGCTGCATCGGCCTTAGGCACCCCAGGCAGGTTGAGTAAGACCCGAACCATGTGAGCTACCTGCTCCTTATTTGCCCGGCCGGTGCCCACCGTCGCTTGTTTGACCTGGCGCGCCGCGTACTCAAATACAGGCAAATCTTGGGCTACTGCTGCGGCGATGGCGACGCCTCGAGCCTGGCCCAGCTTTAACGCTGACGCAGCATTTTTCGCCATAAAAACCGACTCGACTGCAAACTCCAGAGGCTGAAACTCGCTAATGATCTGGCTAACGCCCTCATAAATGTTGCCCAAACGCTGGGGCAGTTCACCCTGTTCGGCTTTAATACAGCCGCTGGCCACGTAATGGACCTTGCGGTCGGTGATCTCGATGATTCCGTAACCGGTTGAGCGAGACCCGGGATCGACACCCAGAATTCGATAGGCGGGACGATTCACCCAGGTCAGCCTCTGGGTGAGGCAAAGCTATTCATAGGCGTCATCAGGGAACTCGCCGTTACTGTATACCTCCTGTACGTCGTCCAGGTCTTCCAGCGCATCGATCAGGGTCAGCACTTTGCGAGCCTGTTCGGTGTCGCAGGGACTGGTCGTTGACGCCAGCATGGTGACTTCAGAGTGATCTGGCTCGAAGCCCGCCTCAGTGAGCTGGGTCACTACCTGATTCAAGGTCTCCCAAGGCGTGGTCACGGTGATCGCACCGTCCTCATCACCCTCGATGTCCTCGGCGCCAGCGTCCAGCGCTGCATCCATCAGTGCCTCTTCATCAGCACCCGGGGCGAAGTTTATGACGCCCTGCCGCGTAAAAAGATAGGCCACCGACCCGTCGGTGCCCAGGTTGCCCCCATACTTACTAAAGGCGTGTCTGACTTCCGCTACGGTTCGATTGCGATTATCGGTCATGGCCTCGACTAACACTGCCACGCCGCCATTGGCATAGCCCTCGTACACTAGCTCTTCAACGTCGTTACCTTCGCCGCCACCAGCGCCGCGGGATACCGCTCGCTCAATGGTGTCTTTGGGCATGTTGGCACTCAACGCTTTATCAACCGCAGCTCGCAGACGCGGATTGTCATCCACAACCCCGCCACCGAGACGGGCGGCTACGGTGATCTCGCGGATCAACTTGGTATAAAGCTTGCCGCGCTTTTTATCCTGGGCCGCCTTGCGGTGTTTTATGTTGGCCCACTTACTGTGTCCTGCCATGCCTATCTCCGACTCTGTTGGCGGGGCATTTCACTTTGGCCCCGCGCTCATGTGATCCAACGAGTTGCAGCCTGCTAGTCTCTCGCTTGCTCCGGGGTCGGCTCCAAGCTTACCGCTGCAGACCCGCGCAGACGTATGTGCAAATCTTTAAGCTGCTGATCATCCACAGATCCCGGCGCTGCCATCATGACGCATGCCGCACTCTGAGTTTTGGGGAACGCG
>CAZWQK010000351.1:0-2153 GCA_964635835.1 uncultured Pseudomonadales bacterium | reverse complement strand
TTTTCTACCGGCATGCCGCCTTGCACATAGGCACGCCGAATTTTTTGCCCTACAGCAGGCTGCTTCAACCGACGCCAGCGCTCTTTGATGACTTTTGTTGACAGTCCCAGCCCTTGAATATTTTCCTCGGTCAGCACTTCGAAGGGCGCGATGAAGGGACTGCGGTTGATCTTCACCTCCCGCAGCGGTGCTCGCTGCTCGCCTTTGGGCACAAACAGCTTTTGTCGTATTTCGTCTTCAGACCAATCCAGCAAGCACTCGATGTCCTCGCCTAAATCTGCCACGACAACTGCGTTGGTATTGCTGGGGTGGCGAGTCACGGAAACCACCGGCGCGACGTTACAACGCTCCTTGCCGTACATGGCGGATACATGCACGCAGAGCCTTGCGCCGAGCGGTTCAAGCAGTTCTTTTACGTGTTTTTTCTGGCGCATATCGTAGTAGTAATCGAAGAGCCGGGGCTGTTGAGATTTCAGCAGTCGCCCCATACCGATGGTGGCATGCACATCCGACATGGCGTCGTGGGCCTGGCCGTGGTCGATGCCGTTGGCCTTGGTCAACTCCTCGAGCTTATAAACCGGCCGGCCTGCGGCATCCTTGGGCCACTGGATGCCATCCGGCCGGAGCGCACCAGCGGCGCGGACTAAATCCACCAGATCCCAGCGCGAATTCCCATTGCGATATTCTCGTGCATAAGGGTCCTGCAGGTGTCGGTACAGCCCGTAGCGAATAAATTCATCGTCAAAACGCAGGCTGTTGTAGCCCAGAATACAGGTGCCCGGCACGTTGAACTCTTGCATGATCCGCTGCAGACCATCGAACTCGGAAATCCCCTCCGCGGAGAGTTTTGACGGCGTTATACCCGTGACCAAGGCCGCGTCTGGATTGGGTAAGACATCATCCGCAAGACGGATAAAAAAACATAAAGGCTCGCCTATTGGATTTAGCTCCTGGTCGGTACGCAGCCCTGCAAACTGAACGATGCGATCCCACTTGGGATCGGTACCCGTGGTCTCTAGGTCGTACCAATAGAAAGTCTCAGCCATGTCCGTTACCCTCGCTGGCGATGTCAAAACCATACCCTAATCCTCGAGCGCTAGCTTTGATCCTTGGCCCACTTTTTGGCCTGAGCGCGTTTTTCTCGATGTGGCATGGCGGGGCCAGTGCAGAAGCCGCCATCACCCTGGGGGTGACCCTGTGGGTGATTGTCTGGTGGATCTTTGAGCCGATTCCGATTCCAGCCACCTCGTTGCTGCCCATGGCACTGCTTCCCATGTTCGGCATTATTTCCACCCGAGAACTGGGCAGCGCGTACGGTAACCCTCTGGTACTGCTGATGCTGGGCGGGTTTCTGCTGGCATCGGCCCTTGAACGCAGCGGCGCGCACCGCCGTATTGCCCTGTTCCTGGTCAGGGCCTTTGGCGGCAGTAGCCCCCGCCGCTTGGTCTTCGGCTTCATGTGCGCCAGCGCGTTTTTAAGCATGTGGATTTCTAACACCTCGACAACCTTAATGCTGTTGCCCGTGGCACTGGCTGCCCTGGAGCAAACCGACGAAGAGAGTCTCGGCGCACCGCTGCTGCTGGGAATCGCCTACGCCGCAAGCATTGGTGGCATCGGCACACCCATTGGCACACCACCTAATCTGGTTTTCATGGGCGTTTATACCGAGGTGACGGGAGCGGCGATCAGCTTTGGCCAATGGATGATCTGGGCACTTCCTGTGGTTGCGCTGCTGCTGCCAATTGCGGCTTTCTGGATTACCCGAGGAGTTTCTGGCAAAGGTGGCGCCGACTTACCGGCGCCAGGCCAATGGACTGCCGCGGAACGCCGCGTGCTAATGGTTTTTACCGTCACAGCACTGCTTTGGATAACCCGCAAAGGACCCTTTGGCGGCTGGAGTGAGTGGGTCTCATTGCCCTACGCAAATGATGCCATGGTGGCGTTTTTAGCCGTGGTCGCCCTTTTCGTCATCCCCTCGGGTAAGGTTTTAGAAAACGGTGAGGCGCAGCGCTTACTGGACTGGGAAACTGCCGAACGCATTACTTGGGGCATGCTGCTGCTCTTCGGTGCCGGCATTACCATTGCCACGGGCTTTATTAACTCCGGATTAAGCTCCAACATCGGCCGGGCACTGGAGGATCTTTCAACTCTGC
>CAZWQK010000350.1:0-2170 GCA_964635835.1 uncultured Pseudomonadales bacterium | reverse complement strand
TAGAGAAGTGGTAGCGAAGCGGTAGAGAAGTGGTAGCGAAGCGGTAGAGAAGTGGTAGCGAAGCGGTAGAGAAGTGGAAAAGAAGTGGTGAGTTTGAGCAGGCCTTGTGCCCGCTTTTTTGGGCCTAACACCAGCTTCTTGATCCGAAAGCTGCCGTCGCGCCGCAGAGAAATCTGGGGTATCTTTAAGACGGTTTCATTTTGAAAGTATAGAAGAAGGCATCACCATGAGCGAAGTTATCGACACCTCTCCAGCGCCAGAGTTTGTGCGTCCTGGATCTGAGCTGGACCAGAAAAAAGGCCTGATTCCCGCCGCAGCCGACATGCCGCTGGAAGAAATCAATCCGGTTTGGAACCGGCTCTTTGCTGAAAACCGCATGCTGGAAGTATTCGAGCGCCTGCGCCGTGAAGACCCGGTGCATTTCAATGAAACGGAAATTGCCGGGCGTTATTGGTCTTTGACCCGCTACGAAGAAATCAAAGCTGTGGATACCGACCACAAAAATTTCTCCAGTGCTCACGGTATCACCCTGGGCTTTCCCATCGACCAGCCGCTACCCGAAGGGGCGCTGGACATCAGCCTGTTCATTGCCATGGATCAGCCAAAGCATGACGTGCAGCGCAGAACCGTATCGCCGGTAGTTTCTGCCCGCAATCTTGCGGCTATGGAGGCGCTGATTCGAGAGCGCACCTGTGAAGTGCTGGATTCCCTGCCCGAAGGGGAAACCTTCAACTGGGTGGATTTGGTTTCGATTGAACTAACCACACGCATGTTGGCGACCCTGTTCGATTTTCCATACGAGGAACGCCGCAAACTCACGCGCTGGTCCGATGTGGCTACCGCGGTGCCCGGTGGTGGTGTGGTGGATACCGAAGAGCAGCGGCGTGAAGAGCTGATCGAGTGCCTTATGTACTTCACGCAGATTTGGGAAGACCGCAAGAAGAACCCCACCGGCGACTTTGTTTCCATGCTGGCCCACGGCGAAGACACCAAGGACATGGAGCCTCTGGAGTTTTTAGGCAACCTGATTCTGCTCATCGTCGGCGGCAACGACACCACCCGCAACTCGATGTCCGGTGGCGTGCTGGCGTTCAATCAATTCCCCGAGGAACTGGAAAAGCTGAAGAACGACCATTCGCTGATTCCTAATGCGGTGGCGGAGATTATTCGCTGGCAAACACCCTTGGCCTACATGCGCCGCACCGCCAACAACGACTGCGTGATCGGCGGCAAAAACATCAAGGCTGGGGACCAGTTGCTGATGTGGTACGTCTCGGGCAACCGGGATGAGAGTGTGTTTGAGCGCGGGGAAGATCTGATCATCGACCGTCCAAACGCCCGCAACCACCTTTCCTTTGGTTTCGGCATTCATCGCTGCATGGGTAACCGTCTGGCGGAAATGCAGCTGCGCGTGCTCTGGGAAGAAATTCTCAAGCGCTTCGACAAGATAGAAGTGGTGGGTGAAGTCGAGCGCACCTTTTCTTCCTTCGTGAAGGGCTATACGTCACTGCCCGTGCGAGTGACCCGCAAGTAGGGCTGAGCGCCCAAAGAAAGGTGAGCCCCTGGCGTGATTGACTTAAGTCAGGGGCTTTTTTTGCCCGCCGCTGCCGCACCGGGTTCTACCATGTGGCAGTCCCCCAGTGCGCTATTCCTCAAAGCAAACGATCACCGCGGCATTGGCCAGAACAATGGCGTCTCCCGCCGGGTGGCGGCTTTCCGGGTTGGCGACGGCGGGCACATCCAGACCACCCACAACGCACTCCACGGTAACGGTGCCGTAGGGCAGCTCCGCGGCTACGGCGTTTTTGTCCACCTGATCGGGTTCCGCTACGCCAATGCGCACGGTAATTTTCATGTCATCTGGTGATTTGCCCAGAGCGCGGAAAAAATTAAGGCTGGAATGGCGGATTGCGTCGGAGACCGCTCGCCTGGCTGCCTTGGTGTAATCTCGACCGTGCACGTCTGCCCCCATGCCCATTTCCGTTACGTATCTGCTCAGCGCCACGCCAACAACCTCCCTATTGAAAACTGCTCATACACTACCTGAGTTTGCTTTGCCCTTGGTCGAAAAAGCTCGGCGTTGAGGCCAGACCCTGATAAAAGGATGATGCATTTTCGTAGGTCGGGCTCGTAGGTCGGGCTCGTAGGTCGGGCTTTAGCCCGACAGAAA
>CAZWQK010000349.1:0-2171 GCA_964635835.1 uncultured Pseudomonadales bacterium | reverse complement strand
ACACCGATAACAGTCAGGGCGAATACTATTTGACTGACGTCATCGCTATGGCCGTAGCGGACCGGGTGCCGGTAACCGGCATCGTGGCTGACGATGAAGCCGAGGTTTTGGGCGTCAACGATCGTGTACAGCTGGCGCAAGCTGAACGAATTTTCCAGCGCCGGGTGGCGCAGGAGCTAATGCGCGCCGGGGTAACCTTCGCCGACCCGGACCGCGTGGACATCCGAGGCAGCTTAACCTGTGGGACCGACTGCTTTATCGACGTCAATACAGTATTTGTCGGTGACGTCACCTTAGCCAATAACGTCGTCGTTGGGCCGGGCTGCATCATCGAGGATAGTGTCATTGGTCAGGCCGTGACGATTCACCCTCACACCTTAGTGGCAGGCGCTGAGGTTGATGCGAACTGCAGTTTAGGTCCGTTCGCTAGAATTCGCCCGGGCAGTAACTTCGCCGCCGGGGTTAAAGTTGGCAACTTTGTTGAGACCAAAAAGGTCGCATGAGGCGCTGGGGTCAAAGCCAGCCATCTGACCTACCTGGGTGATGTCAGCGTCGGCGCGGACACCAACATCGGCGCAGGTACCGTGACCTGCAACTACGATGGCGTGGACAAATACCGAACGGAAATCGGTAACAACGCGTTTATCGGCACGAACAGCACCCTGGTTGCCCCGCTGGAAATTGGTGATGGCGCTTTTGTCGCCGCCGGCTCTACGGTTACCAGTAAAGTAGAGGATGGAACCCTGGCTGTAGGCCGCGCTCGGCAGCGTACGATTACCGGGTGGGTCAGCCCAACCCGTAGGAAACAGGAATCCGAATAATGGCCGCAGCCTGTTGTGAGTTTCGTAAGAGAGGAGTCGTGCTGTGTGCGGCATTGTAGGCGTTGTCGCTCAACGTAATGCGATTCCCATTCTAATTCGCGGGCTCCAGCGCTTGGAGTATCGCGGCTACGATTCTGCAGGCGTAGCCGTTCTGGACGGTGAAAGCATCATCCATCGGAATCGCCAGGTGGGCAAAGTTCAAAACTTAGTGGATGCGTTAGCCAAGCAGCCACTGTCCGGAGGCACTGGAATCGCCCACACCCGGTGGGCAACTCACGGCAAGGTTACCGAAGAGAATGCACACCCCCATCGATCTGGTGGAGCCGCGACTGCAGGCGATTTGTGTCTGGTCCACAACGGGATCATAGAAAACCACGCCGTGCTGCGCGATGAGCTGCGGCAACAGGGTTACGTGTTCGACTCCGAAACCGATTCCGAAGTAATCGCCCACTTGATTCATTACCACTGGCAAGGCGGTGGAGATTTGTTGGCGGCAGTTCGTCAGACCCTGCAGCGCCTCGAAGGTGCCTACGCAATTGCCGTTATCGCCGCTGGTGAAGCCAATCGCATGATTGCCGCACGGCAGGGGTGTCCGCTGATTCTGGGTAAAGGCATTGGCGAAAATTATTTGGCTTCGGACGTGTTGGCGCTGCGTGCAGTCACCGATCGCTTTATTTACCTGGAAGAAGGCGACCTGGTGGATCTAAGCGCAGACTCGGTGTCGATTTGGAACATCGACGATGAGCTGATCGTACGCTCGGACGTCCGCGTCGAGATGGAAATCGATGACATGGAGCGCGGTAATTATCGCCACTTCATGCAAAAAGAGATGTTCCAGCAGCCCGAGGTTATCCGACGCGCGCTGGAAGGCAGGGTAAGCAAGACGCGCGTGCTGGATGCCGCTTTGGGTGAAGGATCCCAAACCCTGTTGAGTAAAGTAGAGGCAGTGACCATTGTTGCCTGCGGCACCAGCTATCTTGCGGGCAGTGTTGCCCGCTACTGGATCGAAGAGTTGACCGGGCTGCCCTGCCAGGTGGAGATAGCCAGCGAGTATCGATATCGGCAGCCGGCAACACCGAAAAATAGTTTGTTCCTCACGATCTCTCAGTCCGGCGAGACAGCAGATACCCTAGCCGCTCTGCGGCTGGCGAAACAAAGCGGTTTCCTGGCCACCCTGACACTTTGCAACGTGGCGACGTCGGCAACGGTTCGAGAGTCTGATCTGGCCATGATGCTCAATGCTGGAACAGAAGTTGGGGTCGCCTCGACCAAGGCCTTTGTCGCCCAGACCACGGCGCTGATGCTGGTGACGCTGTTATTGGCCCGTCATCACGGGCTTTCCCGAGATTT
>CAZWQK010000348.1:0-2178 GCA_964635835.1 uncultured Pseudomonadales bacterium | reverse complement strand
TCGTGGTTGGCCGTGCGGCGCATGTAGGCCAGCGGCGTTTGCCAACGAATCACCTCCGCCACCATTGACGGAATGAGGGTGGGATTGGCAGCAAGCCTGGTAAATTGATCCGGGAATTTGTTCAAGGCGTATACGCTGCCTGACATGGTGTTGCGGGTGGTGTCATTGCCGCCCACGATCAACAACAGCAGGTTCCCCAGGTATTCCATGGGGGACAAATCCTTGGTGTCTTCGCCATGAGCCATCATGGACACCAGATCGTGTCCCGGGTTCTGCAGCCGCTCTTCTTTTAATCGCTGAAAATATTGCAAACATTCCAACAATTCTTCTCTGCGCTGCTCTACGGTTTCAATGATGCCCCCGGGCTGAGGAATGGCAAAGGTTACATCTGACCAGCGCGTGAGCTTGCGCCGATCCTCGAAAGGAAAATCGAACAAAGTCGCCAACATCATGGTGGTGAGTTCGATGGACACAGTTTCCACCCAGTCAAAGGTCTCTCCCTCGGGCAGCGCATCGAGCACGTCGCAGGTACGCTGTCGGATCAGCGCTTCCATTTTGCCAAGGTTGGTCGGCGCTACAGAGCCCGCCACGGCCTTACGCTGGGCGTCATGAACCGGCGGATCCATGGCGATAAAAGTCGTTATGTTCAGCATACCCTCGGGCAGCTCGGCGCCCACAGGAAAGCCCAGGGTAATGCCGTTAGCGGAGCTAAAGTTCTTCCAGTCCGTGTCCACTTTTTTAATGTCTTCGTACCGAGTCAGGGACCAAAAACGACCCGCTGCTTCGGTCTCGTTAAAGTGAATTGGGTCCTCTTCCCGCAGCCGGGCAAAGTACTCGTGCCAGCGATGTTCGCTGAACAGCCGCGGGTTAACCGGCAGAATATCCTCTAGAGCTACATCCGCAGCTCGGGGCAATGGCCCTTTCGTGTTGGCTCCAGCGGCGCCGGGCATTTTGTTTTCGGCATTCGCCGTTACCGGCGCCTCTGCTGAAGTGTCTTGGGCACTCAGGGGCTGTTCACTCATTGGTAACTCTCTGCGCTGCTCGGTTTACATTGCGAGCAACAGTGCCCAGAAGTCCATTTGCTGTCAATTCAATCTCTCGGTGCGCCGCTTTGCATCTTCCACTAATGTAGCACTGGCGCAGAAACCTACCCAGAGAGATTCAATGACTCCACCGACAACCGAGACCAGGCCTTTTTTACTCGCCACCGCAACCCAGCACATTGGGGAGAAGCTGGGCATCAGCCCTTGGGTACACATCGATCAGGTTCAGGTAAACGTATTTGGCGAAGTTACCCGGTGGCGCACCCCGGGACATTGCGACCCCGAACACGGCAGAACCACGCCTTACGGCGGAACCCTGCTTCACGGGTTTCATGCGGTGAGCCTGATCACTCACTTTTACAAAAGCAGTGATCTGTGGCCCGCCGACGGCAAAGATCCCCTGAACTACGGTCTGGATAAAGTACGGCTTCTGCAGCCTATGGTCATCGGCGACGGCATTAGGCTGCGCTCACACATCAGCCTACTGGATGCCCATCCTAAGACCGGGAGCGATATGCTGTTGAAAACTCAGCATGATATTGAGGTGGAGGGCCTGGATGATTTCGCGGTCTACGCCGAGTACCTGACCTACTGGCACGGAGCCTAGCCCTCACTCGTGGCATATTCAGACAAAGAACCTCAGGGAGGCCGACTGCAGCGGCCCGCGGGTCGCGATGGCAACTACATCAATTCTTTCATGCAAGTCTGCCAACGCCACGGCGCGACCATGGGCTGTTTGGCCCTGGCTGGCCTGTTTTTACCCAGTTCCTGGGATCAACTAGGCGCCGTCTTCGCACCATTGTTCAGCAGCCCAATCAACTACCTTGTCGCCAGCGCTGGCCTCGTCGTCTTTTTTCGCTTTCACCAGCGGCGAAAAACCCGGAAATCGAATCGGCAAAATCTCCTGTGGCTGGGCTACCTGCTTTTCATCAGTCTTGTGGAGGAAATGGCGTTTCGTTTGTTTCTGCCCAGCGAGCTTTCTGCAGCCGTGCCTTTTTTAGCGGCGGTAATCATCAGTAATGCCCTGTTCGCATTGCTCCATTATTTCACCCTGCGCTGGCACTGGTGGAACTGCCTGTTCACCTTTGCCGGAGGCTTGGGGTTTAGTCATATGTTGTATCAATCTGGCGACCTT